>PMYF01000298.1 GCA_003171295.1 Acidobacteriota bacterium
CAGCACCTGGGGAGCCAGGCGCGCGGTCAACGGCCATCCGGCGCCCTATAATCTGAAATACATTGAAATAGGCAATGAAAATGGGGAGGGAACGCTGCGTGAGTATGGCCCACGATATGTCATGATCCATGACACTCTATTGACGCGTTATCCTGACTTAAAGATCATGTTCAACGCCCTTCGGCAGAAGGATGTGCTCCCGCCCACGATGCGCAATCCGGTAGATTTCGTCGATCAGCATTTTTATCAGAAGGATCTCTCAGGCTTATACGACAGGTTCAACACCATCGATCCGGCCTGGAAGAAAGTGTGTGTGGCGGAGTATGCATCCTCCATCCATGGGAACGGAGGGAATGTCATCGGCAATTTTGGAGATGCGCTTGGTGACGCCGTATTTATGCTGGGTTGCGAGAAGAATTCCGAAAGAATGTGGTGGACGGGATATGGCAATTATGCCGGCCTCGTAGGCCACGGTAATTTTGGGCCCTGTATTGTCTGGAATGACGCTGTGTCTAACTTTGCATCCCCCTCATACTATATGCAAAAAATGGCATTTTCCGACAATCAGGGGACCCGTGTTTTACCTTTCACGCAAAATTCGGCCCGTTGCTTCTGGTCTGCATCCGAAGACACTGCATCCGGAAGAAACGATATTCTGCTGAAGGTGGCCAACAAATCAGACGCGTCGGAAGAAGTAAATATAACTCTAAAGGGTGCTGGCAAGGTTAATTCTGCCGGCCGTTCCATTACCTTGACAGGTGCGCCTGAGGACGAAAATTCAATCGCAAATCCAACCAAAGTGATTCCATCAACAGGGAAGTTTGTTGCCGGCGCCAGCTTCAAGTACCGTTTCCCGGCTTATTCGGTTACCGTTCTAAGGATTGGATTTTCAAAATAGAAATGTATGTGAGGACAGATTCGGGTACTCGCAAACGGCACTGCGGGCCAGATACGGGGTTGCGGGAAGCAAAACAAGAAGTTCTCGCCGAGTGGTCGTACTCGGAAATTACTCTGAAGTGGTCGCAGAAGAATATATTCGCTCATCACACTGCAAGCCACTGCCGGCCAAGAGGTTACGCTGGGTTTTAGGGATTCTGCCTGTGAAGTCGCCTTCCCGCTCCGTGACTCCCTTTGAGGTCGACGCCTTAAAACAGTGTGACAGAGTGAGACAATCAAAAGGAACGGGATTTGCGGGGCGGTCAGGAATGATTATGATAGTCAACATCACGAGGACTATACGACCTTTAGGGCGATGACAAATGGCTGCGGGTGATCCTCAACGAGTATGGTTTCCGGCGATGCTCGCAAGTCTTCGAGGCGGGTGGAACTCCCAGATGTCATTCCCGGCGTTGATTGGGTTGCGCAATAAGTTGGACGCGATGCTGCAGCAAATTCGGTCCGAGCGGCATATTGTGTCACCTGTCTTGCGCTGCCCCAAGTGTGGGACAACCGGACCTTCGGCTGAACCTCACGTAAGCGTTCGGGCGCTCATCCTGGCGCTCGGCAGATTCGGTATCACTTCGCAGAAGGACACCAAGAAAACAGAAAGAGACTGGGCGGAGTATCGGGTTCACAACCGGCTTGATCTTTACGGGCAAGCCTCAGCCCCAGTCGTCGAAAGTCATTCGGGACAATCTAAGATGCTCGGATGTGCCCACGTCAGCTCTACGCCGCGTCAATGATACGGAGCCCGTTTCACAAAGAAGCGATCCTTTGGATCTGTTCGAGTGGTTTCAGATGGGCATCAGTAGCTTAACGTCGCCCAGTGAGCGCCAATACCCCTGTTCAACTGATGCGCGGCCAACCGTCCCGAATCGAGATTCGCATCCTCGAACCGGGCCTTGGGGGGCGTTTAGTGGTGCGAAGGGGATTTACCATCAGCCCCGAGGCCGGGATGGGTTTGTTGTCCCCATGGATTATTGTGATAAGTAGCCCGAATGAAGTTTTTGGCGAGGCTGTGAAGGGGTAAGTCTCATGGATGGACGGAACCGAAGTGACGTGACGCGTGGAGCAGACGTTTCAGTTGTCCTCAAAGAGGACCAGCCCACAGGGAAACAGACCCGAGGCATCGTCCAGGACCTTCTCACAAAGTCCCCGTTTCACCCGCACGGGATCAAGGTAAGGCTGCAGGGCGGTAAAGTCGGCAGGGTTCAAATCATCCATAGCGCCGGGCATTCTAGTCGTGCTTAGTCGCGACGGCCCTGGCGGTCGGAGGCGTCAAGCCACGTGAGCAGCTGAATCTGGCTGGCGCAATAGACGTCTATGGCGTTCTTGGGATCAACACTCAATTCTAGGACTGTGTACTACCCTAGCCGTTAACTGGGGCAGTGCATTGTGGCCGGCCGGATTCCGGCGTGGGAAGGGTGTTTCATTCCTTACCCTCTCTAAGCGGCGGGTTGGCTGTCCTAGTTCTGCCCCACTGAATAGGTTGCCTCCCACAGGTCAAATTACGACAATAAACCCGAAAAAGTAGTTCTCGGGTTTCCCCCCGCTTGCCCCGCCCTAGAGCGGATTTCAGCCCAGCTGGCCATCGGACAATGGTTCTGGTGCGGCGGACGGGTGCAGAAGTTACCAGGGCTTTTTTCACCACCCTGGCGGGCCTTTCTGGCCAATGGTCTGATCCTGCGGGTCAACACGCCGAAAGCTCGCGATCCAGCGGAGACCTGGATCGTTGATTGTGTGATGTTGACTTACCGGCCAACTCGTCACCCGTGCTCCGCTCGGACAAGTCCAGCGTGGCGGGCTGAATCCCAAGGCGTATAATCTCTCGGCATAAGCACTGAGAGGCAACGAGATGGCCAAGACCAAAGTGTTGCCAATCACGGTTCAGAATCATCCCGGTGCAATCGCGGCGATCGCGAAAGCGCTGGGGGGCGCGAAGGTGAATATCCTGGCGCTTCTAGGAACGGCCCAAGGGGCGGCCGGCACAGTCCACCCTGTAGTCGAAAACGCCAAGCGAGCAAGGAAGGCCCTTGACGAAGCCAAGCTTGCATACCAGGAGACCGGGGTGGAGCAACACGAACTGGCGAACAAGCCCGGGGCGCTGGCGCATCACTTGGACAAGCTCGCAGCCAAAGGTGTCAATCTGAGTTCAATCTATGCCACGGCCGTGAAGGGCGGGAAAAAGGCGGTTGTGGTTTACACCGTAGAGGCCCAGGCCAAAGCCAGCGCGGCACAAGCCACACCCCCGGCCGCATAGCCGGGCTTAAGACCACGACTCGCATGCGTTTGCCGGTCGAGCCCAAAACTCCTCCGACCCAGCCGCGAACGCCAGCGTGTGTCCGTCAGGAAAGGACTTTGTTTTCGCCCTTGGCCTTGCCAACGGAAGCTCATCGTCGGCATAATCTCGGGACCGGCGAAGATGGAAGCTGCGGAGACCACCTTAGAGTTACGATGGTCAGGAGAAATGAATGAAGCAGACCCGAAGAAGATTTCTGGCAAAAATGGGAAAGGCCGGGGCGTGCATCGGGTTATATGAGACCTCTAGCGTGCCGCTCTGGGGAGAAAGGAGTGGGCTGCTCTTCTCTGCCGATCCCTCCCAGGACGACCCTTCCGCGCTGAAGGCAGGCTGGTTGCGTCCCGCCCGGACTTATCGGCCTCACACGCGATGGTGGTGGCCCGGCAGTGCCGTCACGACGGATGGGATTACGTGGGAGTTGGAGCAGATGAGCGCCCAAGGAATGGGCGGAGTCGAGATCATGGTTCCCTGGGTAATGTATGCCCAGGGGAACATCGAGTTTCTTTCTGACGAGTGGTTGCAGGTCGTCAAGCATGCTGTCCGCGAAGCGTCGCGGCTCGACATGGAAGCGGCCATCACTTTTTCGCCGGGATGGTGCTTTGGGGGCTTCTGGGTCCCGCCCACCGAACGCAGCAAGATGTTGACGCGGGCCTGGGTGGAGGTGACCGGGCCAGGGACTTTCAGCCAACCGCTCCCGGCTTATGTGCGGGCGGCGCCTCCGGCTGATATGGGGAACTTGCGCGAGCCCATCCCCTCAGAGGCGTATGACGAGGACTTTTTAGTGGCGGTTGTGGCGGGCGAGGTTACGGCGTCGGGAGTCAATGGAAACACCCTGATCGACCTTTCCAGCCAAGTTGACCAAGACCGTTTGAACTGGGAAATACCTGTTGGCCAATGGCGCCTGATGGTCTTCCGCCTGAAGTACACGGGGCAGCAAAACTCCACTACCGAGAATTTTATCCGGCGTCAATGGGTGGTCGATCACTTCAACCCGCAGGCGGTGAGGAACTATTGTGATTACCTGGGAGGTGTGCTCTATCAGGCTTTTGGGGAAGAGTTCGGCAAGACCGTGGACAGTATGTTCTGCGACAGCTTCGAAATCAGTGTTCCTCCCGACACCATTCACTGGAGCAACGCGCTGCTGGAACAATTCCAAACGTACAAGGGCTACGACCTGAGGCGCTATTTGCCCGCCATCTGGTGGGACATCGGCGAGCTAACCCCGAAGGTCCGCTACGACGTGAATGATTTCCTCTGCTGGGTGGGCCTTGAAGCGACGTTTATGCCTTTCATCCAGTGGTGCAGCGAGCACAACGTCCAGGCACGCATTCAGCCCTATTTCCGATTTACCAACGAGTTCATTCAGGGGGCCGGAATAACTCCGCGGCCGGAGATGGAAGTCACCACCAACTGTTTTGAAGTCGTCATGAACCCCCGGAAAGCGGTGGCCGCGGGAGCGCACCTGTACGGTCAGAAGATTGTTTCCGCCGAGGCGTTCACCTATCTTCACACCGAGCGGTATCGCGAAACGCTCGAACAAGTGAAGGGCGCAACGGATTCGTTTCTGCGCGACGGGGTGACGCAATTCTACAACCACGGCTATATCTATTCTCCGGAAATGCACGTGGCACCTTCGCGGGATATGCCTTGGGCGAATCGCATCAGTCACTGGAACCCCTGGTGGAAGTACTATCATCATTTGACGGAGTACACCAGCCGCTGCTGTCTTCTCCTGCGGCAGGGGGAGTTTGCTGGAGACGTTCTGGTCTACTCGCCCCAAGCCACGGTGTGGACCGAGAAATGCCTTTTCGGCACCTACCCGCAATTCATGCCATACGGCAACCTGGGAAAAACCCTGGTTGCCAACGGGTATGATTTCGACCCGGTCAACGACGATGTTCTGCAAAATCGCGCCCGGGTGGAAGGTGGGCACATCAAGGTCCGCGACCTGGCCTATCGTTTCCTGATCTTGCCCAGGACCACGGCGGTGCCGGTGGCTACCATGGAGTTCATCCGGAAGTTTGCACTGGGCGGAGGAGTGGTGATTGCCCTGGATGAACTGCCCGCGACGTCGGTAGGGCTCAAGGATGCCGCGCCGCACGACGCGCGCATCAAGCAGATCGTCAGTGAGTTGTTCGGGCCCGACGGCAAAGGGAAGATTCTTCCCGGCGGGGGCCGCACTTACTTCATTGCCGATTACAAGATTCCGCGCTACGACACGAACCTTAGGCCTTTCTACATGATTCCCGAGCAATTTCAGCCCACTCCAGCGCTCACGGCGCCACAGCAGGCCATGCTTGCGGCGTTGCGCGAACATCTCGCCCCGGACTTTGCGCTGGCGGGAAACCAGCAAAGCGATGGCCTGACGTTTCTGCATCGCCGGCTCGGCCGAGACGACCTCTATTTCGTCACCAACCTGCAACTGGAAGCGAGCCAGACGCCGGTGACGTTCCGGGTTACAGAAAAGATTCCCGAAGAGTGGGACCCGAAAACCGGCAAGATCGCTCCCGTACTTGTTTACCGGACGCGGGCAGGGGGAGTGGAGATCCCGCTCCGCCTGCCGGCTCTTGCCTCGACGTGCGTTCTCTTCCGTGCCGGGGACGCGCAGCCGCATTTGACTGCCTCGAACCTGGAGGAGGTGCGGGAATTGACCGAGCACGCGGTGACGGGCATCGTGAGCCAGAATGGCGAGGCGTCCGCGACCGCGGTCAAAGACGGGCAGAGCAAGGCGGCGCGGTTGGCCGTCACGGGATTGCCGGAGCCGCTGACGGTGAGCGGCACCTGGCGGATGATTTTCGAGGGGTATCGCTTTCCCAAGCTCCAGAAAGAGGTCTCGCAGTTGCAGTCATGGACAGAAGACCCAAGCACCCAGCACTTCTCGGGCACAGGACACTACGAGCTTGACTTCGAGATCCCGAGTGAGTACGTGAGCGCCGACTTGGAAGCCGTGCTCGACCTGGGAAAAGTCGGCGACGTGGCTGAGGTTACCTTGAACGGGCACGCGGTGGGCGTGGCCTGGATGCAGCCTTACAAATTGCAGGTTACGGAAGCAATCCGCAGCGGCACGAATCATTTGGAATTGCTCGTCACCAATGTGTTGATCAATTACGTCTCGGGGATGAAGACACTGCCGGATGTGCCCGAGGAGCTCGTCCCACATTACGGACCAACCGCGAATATTTACACCCGAGGGGCAATGTGCTGGGAGCAATTCGAGAAGGAATTCCACCCTCTGCCGCCGTCCGGACTGATAGGGCCGGTCAGGATCATCCCTCACCGCAGGGTGACACTGGAACTATAACTGCAAGAACGGACTGACACCAATTCTTCGTCATGCGGAGAGCTTTGAGCTGCGGAGAGGCCCACACATCACCCGCCAGATCTTGGCCTCGCCGGAGCGATTGAGACGGTCGTGCCGACCCTAACTCCCTCGACCCTTATACATCCCTGTGAATTAGCCGCTTTTTGCGGTCAATCGAGTTTTTGGCAGGGACAGGCTCTTTTTCTTGGCGCAGGCCGAGTTTTTTGTATCGACAGCCTCCGCAACAGCCTTGACAGCCCTCCTTGCATTACATACAGTGGGGGCTTAACGACGGTTTCGACCTGGCAATCCATACAATCCAACAGAGAGGAACAGCAAAACCAATGATGACAAAATCTCAGATCATTGCGCATTTGGCCGAGAAGGTAGGGATCCCAAAGAAGACTGCCGCCGCAGTGCTCGAAGAACTCGTCACTGTGGCCACGAAGGAAGCCAAGAGCAGCGGGCAGTTTGTGGTTCCCGGGCTGGGCAAAGCGGTGAAGGCAAACCGCAAGGCTCGCATGGGTCGCAATCCCCAAACCGGCGAGGCCATCAAGATTCCGGCCAAAACGGTGGTGAAATTCCGTCTGGCGAAGGCGTTCAAAGAAGCGGTGGTACCTCCCAAAAAGAAATAGCTTTCATCAAGGTCGACTTTCCTCGGACGGAACCCATTGAAGGCCGGTCTTCCTGCGGAAACACCGGTGTCATTATGGCGAACGCCATCCGCGTAACTGCCCCCGAGGTGACCAGGAATTTAGAGTGTTGCAATTGGTCGCACGCAGGAGCATGAAGGAAGTGTGCTTACGGGAAAGGAGGTATGACTGACTCCACCTGGAATGCATACGATGGTCGAATGACCACACCGCTTTTGCGGTGCGCACCTTGGCAACG
>PMYF01000181.1 GCA_003171295.1 Acidobacteriota bacterium
CATTTTAGTTACCTCGCGCGCTCGGGGAAGCGGTCTCCCCAGAGAATCGCGAAGTGGTTCAGAGCCTGCGGCCAGCCCTGTATGGTATGCCATTTCTTGGCGACGTTCATCAGGGCCAAGTACAGCAGCTTGATGGCAGCGTCTTCATTGGGGAAGGAGCCGCGGGTCTTGATCAGCTTGCGCAGGGTCATATTCAGAGACTCCACGGCGTTGGTCGTGTAGATGACTTTTCGGATATCGGCCGGGAACGCAAAGAAGGGCACAATCTGCTCCCAATGCCGGCGCCAGAGCTGGCTGATCGAGTGGTATTTGGGATCCCACTTCGCGGCAAAGGCCTCCAGCTGTTGCTCGGCATTCTCGCGACTGATGGCTCGATAAATCATCTTCAGATCGGCCACCACGGCCTTGGCGTCCTTCCAGCTCACGAAGCGCAAACTGGCCCGGACCATGTGCACAATGCAGAGTTGTACGGTCGTCTTCGGATAGCCCGCCTCAATAGCTTGCGGGAAGCCTTTCAACCCATCCACGCAAGCAATGAAAATATCTTCCACGCCCCGAGTCTTCAAATCGTTGAGCACGCTCAGCCAAAACTTGGCTCCCTCGTTGGCGCTGGTCCACAGCCCCAGCACTTCTTTGTGGCCTTCCATGGTGATGCCGATGGCCACGTAGACGGCGCGATTCTGCACCGTGCCTTCCTCTCGCATCTTGACCACCAGGGCATCCAGGTACACGATCGGGTATACCGCGTCGAGCGGCCGGTTCTGCCAGGCCCGCACTTCGTCCAGCACGGCGTCGGTGACGTTGGAAATGAGGGTCGGGCTCACCTCCACCCCGTACATCTCCTCCAGGTGCCCCTGGATGTCCCGCGTGGTCATGCCACGCGCGTACATCGACAGGATCTTGCCATCCAAGCCCGCCATGCGGGTCTGGCCCTTNNCGGTTGCCATTCGGCTTCGCCTCCTGGTCATGCTTTTCATATCCCAGGTGGGTTGCCATCTCAGATTCCAGCGCCCGTTCCATCAGCGCCTTGGTCAACTGCCTCAACAGACCGTTCTCGCCGGTCAGATCCTCCGGCTTCCGGTACTCTGCCAGCAGGCGGTCGACTATTCCCTTTTCAATTGCCATCGGTTCTCCAAGTCTGTAGGAGAACCGGCGATTACACAATCTGTTTTACACCCTCCCGGGAAACGTTCCGTCTGTCCCCGGGTTTCCCCCCGGGTTTCCCCCGGGTTTCCCCCCGCGCCACGCCTCTGATCCTACGCGGCGCGGTACTTGTCCCGGCACTCCTTCGAACAGAAATGCAGTACCTTCCCATCCACCGTGCACGTCACGCTGGCGCCGGTGGAAACATAAGTTCCGCAGACGGGATCTTTCTTCAACTCGCCTCCCACCACTACATTGGGCGCGGAAGGCGGCGGAGACTGGCGGGACACATCGCGCCTGGTTTGGAAGAGACTCCGGAAGAACGATCGCAGGAGGAGAAAGGTCAGCAGGGGAAGGAGAATATCGACGATGAGGTAACGCAGCATAGGAGCGGGGTGGGAAGCATCGCTCCCCACCCCGAAACTCAGACGCGGACTACTTCTTCTTCTTGGGAGCCGGCGCGTTGGGGTTCTTGTACGCCGTGTCCACCTTCGCGTTCAACGACTCCAGCATGGCCTTTGCAGGGTCGGCAAACTGCCCGGTGGGCGCCAATTCCAGGTACTTCTGGAAAGCTTCCACCGTACCCGGAACCGGGGTTACTTTGCCGTCGGCAGCGAAGGACGCCTTGCCCATCAGATAGACTCCATACTGGTAATAGGAATCGGCATGTTTCGGGTCTATTTCGATCGCCTTCTTGAATGCGGCCGAAGCCGGTTCCGATTGTCCCGCGTTCACCAGCGATGCTCCCAGGTTGTAATAGAATTGACCGGCCTTCGTCGGGTCGAGTTGCGCCGCCTTCTCCGTTTCCGCCGTCGCCTCCGGGAACTTCTTTGCCTTGCCGAGCGCGATGGCGAGGTTGCTGTGCGTCCCTGCGTCCGACGGGCTGAGTTCCAGCGCCTTGCCATAGGCCTCAACGCCCTTGGCTATTCCAGCCTCGAAGTCCGGACCGCTCTTCTTCGCTGCTGAATCCACGTACGCCTGCGCCAGATGCTGCCACACCGCCAACTGCTTCGGATCCAGTTCGCTGGCCTTGAGCAAGCTGGCGATGGCGGTGTCATAATCCTTGTTGTCCAGGGCGGCCGTACCGGCGGTGTACGCGTCGTTCAGCTCCTTGTTCTTCTTCATCTGCGCTTCGCGTTCTTTGGCGATCTTCTCGTACTTCTCCTTGTCCTCCTTGGTCATGCTGCGTTCCTGCTCTTTAGTGAGACCGCTACCGCTGGCCCCCGCAGCCGACAATTGCGCGCTCAGGGCTTTCTTCGTCTGTCCGACCTTCTGCAGGTCGAAGTTGACCGGCGTCGGGTCGCCCAGTCTGGTGCGCACACCGCGCACAACGTCCATTTCCTTACCGTCGATTTCTACCGAGACAGTGTAGGTGCCGGGCGGCAGACCATTGTAGAAAAAGCGGCCTTTTTTGTTCGTTTTGCACGGGTAGTTGCCCTTGATATCGGTGCGGACGATCTTGATCGCGGCATTGGCAGCCGGGTTCCCGTCCTCGCCTTTCACCTCGCCTTCGATCGCCGTAATCTGGGCGAAAGAGGTCAGAGCCAGCAGGCAGGCTCCGGCCGCGGCAACAACCAGGTTGCGAAACTTCATGAAAAACCTCCAACTAGAGACGATTTAGTATTAAACTCCAGTATACCCGTGACGGGCTTTGTTTGCATCGTTAAACCCTATTAATCAAATAAGCCGATCTGTTCCTTGGGCGCCGGCTTGGGCTTACGCCTTTGCAGCGGACTTCCCACCACTCCCAGCACCTCGAGCGCTTCCAGCGACCCCCTGGGCACCCAGACGCGCTGCTGGTTGCCGAAGGAATCGGGCGGGATCACGGTGAACCCGCTGCCTTCCAGGAGCATGAGATTATTGGGGATAATCCCCTCCAGTAGACCGCCGTCCCGAAACCGCAGGCTCACCCACAACCCGGCCGTTTTGGGCCGCGTCTGGAAAACCTGGCGTTGGGGCTCCGTCGCCCCCTCGAATTCCTTGACGAACGCCACCAGCTTGATTTCGGTATAAGGCACGATGGAAGCATGACCTTGATCCGAAAGCAGCTCCACGCCCTGAGGCTGCAGAAAGGACGCCGGGTTGACGTATCCTGCCAGGGTTTCCCGTTCGTAACGGCGGATGAGCGCTTTTTTGGTGGTGGAGGCCGGCAAATTGTCTCCTATGCAACAACTATGTTTCAAACATTTAGCGGCTTATTGTATCATTGGCACGATGTCTGGAGCGCGTGCGGAAGGCTCGGTACAGTTGTGTAACCAGATTACCGCCTTTTTGAACTTCTGCCGGCTGGAGAAGGGGCTGGCCGCCAATTCGCTTGACGCTTATTCCACGGATCTTGCTAATTTTAAAGAGTTTATTGGTGATTCCAGCGACTTGCCGGGAACTCCGGAAATCCGCCTTCATATCGATAATCTATACCAATCCGGACTGAGCAGCCGCTCCGTCGGCCGCCACCTCACTACCATTCGCAACTTCTACGGTTTTCTCCTGAGGGAAGGCGCGATCTCGACCGACCCTACCGAGCACCTGCGCACTCCAAGGCAGTGGCAGAATATTCCTAAGTACCTGAATCTGGAAGAGATCGAGAGAATCATCGAGGCCCCTGACCTGTCCCGCCCAACCGGCCGTCGCGATCGCGCCATGATGGAGTTGCTTTATGCCTCCGGCCTTCGGGTGAGCGAATTGTGCAAAGTCGGCGTCGGCGATCTGAACCTGGAACTGGGCGTCCTCCGTACCACCGGCAAGGGCAACAAGCAGCGCCTGGTGCCGGTGGGCAAGACCGCCATCCTCGCCGTCCGGGCCTATCTCGAATCCGGCCGGGCCGCCCTACTCAAAGGACGCGCCAGCCGATACCTTTTCATAACCGCGCGCGGCGGGTGTCTCACCCGTCAAGCGTTCTGGAAGCTGCTGGCCACCCACGGCAGGAAAGCGGGCATCTTTCACGGGCTCACACCCCACGTGCTCCGTCATAGTTTTGCCACCCACCTCCTCGAGGGTGGAGCCGACCTGCGCAGTGTGCAGATCATG
>PMYF01000438.1:0-3997 GCA_003171295.1 Acidobacteriota bacterium
CGAGGTAAACTCGCCGCTACAAAATCAAACTGACCCACTACCAAGGCGTCCCAGCGTGGTGAGAAATTCGGGCTATCTGCTTGCCCTCTCCCGGTTCGTTCCGGTGCTACAATCGGCGCGGCATGATCCTGCGCAGGGAAAGGGGGTTGCTCAGATGAATCGTCGGAAATTTGTGGGTTCTCTTGGCGCGTCGGCGGTCTTTTCGAGATTAGCCCTGACAGCGGAATCAGCGTTCCCTGGGCTCAAGGGAGATTCTCTTGCTTTGTCATCCGAGGAAGCCTCTGCTTTGCCTCAGGCCGGCGGGCCCGGAGTAAATCCAGTTTGGCCCCGGCCGGTAATTGTTCCGCTGCCCAAGATGACGGCCGGGGTCGCCGAGCATATGGTGGATTTGGGCGGGACTTGGAAATTTACGACTTCTCCCCCTGCGGCTTTCTGGACGAATGATGCCGACTCCGGGGCTTGGCCGGATGTCCTGGTTCCGGGCGAACTTGCCGCCCAGGGAATCCCAATTGCGAGAGATGTCGAGTACCCCTACAAGCGTTCAGTGCGAATTCCGGCCGAAGCAGCCGGCAAGAGGCTGCTGATCCGCTTCGACGGGGTTTACAGCTATGCGCGCCTTTGGGTGAACGGGAAGTTCTTGCGAGACCACCAGGGCGGCTTTACGTCGTGGGATTGCGATATCACCGACTATGTAACGCCCGGGCAGGTAGCTTGGCTGACCGTCGGGGTTACGGACCGATCCGATGAGATTTCCTATGCCAGCAATTATGCCAAACACTACGTGGGCGGAATTCTGCGTGAGGTCAAGCTGCTTATCCTGCCGCGGGATTATGTTTCCAGGTTCCAGGTTGAAACCGCCTTCGATTCGTCATATACGCAGGCGCAGCTCCGAGTAACCGTGGCCGCCACGTTTCACGGTGGGCAGAGCGCGGTTTTGGAGCTGCATCTGAAGGATCCTCACGGGGATGCGGTTTCTCTGAATGCCAATTCGCTGGAACTCAGCGCCCGGAGCCCGGAGGCAAGCGTTGAAATTCCCGTTCGCTCGCCCTCCAAATGGGACGCTGAACACCCGAACCTCTACACGCTGGAAGCTGACGTGGTCATGGATGGGGCCAGGACGCAGAAACTGGTGAGGAGGGTGGGATTTCGAAAGATCGAGCGGCGCATGAACCGCCTCTACGTAAACGGTGACGAAGTGAAACTGCGGGGCGTCTGCCGGCATGATGTTCACCCCCTGCGGGGACGCTCGACGACTCCCGAAATGGATGAGAAGGATGTGATACTGCTTCGCGACGCCAACGTTAACTTCGTCCGAACCTCGCATTATCCTCCCACGGAGAGCTTTCTGGAAGCCTGCGACCAATACGGAATCTATGTCGAAGAAGAATCGGCAGTGTGCTTCGTAAACCAGGCGTGGTCGCTGGCTGCCCCGGCCGAATCGGCGCCAGAATTTACGGCGAGGTACATGAACCAGTTTGCGGAAATGGTCGAGCGGGACCGAAACCATCCCTCGGTTATTATCTGGTCATTGGGGAATGAGAGCCATTGGGGAATGAATTTTGAGAAAGAGCGCGCCTATGCCAGGCAGGAGGACCCGACGCGGCCGGTCATCTTCAGTTATCCCGAGACCGTTCCCAAAGACCTCAGCGGCTATGACCTCTATAGTGAGCACTATCCGCAGTTTGATGCCAATCTGGCAAGCCCAGACATTCCGAAACTCAATGATGAATACGCGCACATCTCCTGCTACAACACGGACACTTTGAAGCGCGATCCGGGGGTGAGGAACTTCTGGGGAAGCAGTTTGAAACGCTTCTGGGAGAATTGCTATACCGCGCCAGGTTGCCTGGGGGGAGCAATCTGGGGTGGCTTCGACGAGGTCTTCATGCTGCCCGAATCGCCCGTGGGCTATGGAGAGTGGGGGATCATCGACGGATGGCGGCGGCCCAAGCCCGAGTATTGGCTCACACAGAAAGCGTATTCACCGGTACGCATCGCGGACGGGGAAATCTCCAACCCTGGGGCGGGTCAAGCGCTGGAGATTCCAGTCGGCAACTGGTTCTGCCATACGAATTTCAGCGAGCTCAAAACCCTTTGGAGCGTGGGAAATGAGTCAGGGGAAATCCCGCGCGCCCATATCGCTCCCGGTGCCCGAGGGGCACTCCGAATTCCGCCGCGTGGTTGGCGGGATGGAGATGTTCTCAACTTGAAATTCTACCGGGCCGGCGGAATCCTGGTGGATGAGTTTAACCTGCGCCTGGGCGCGAAAGCGAAAGTCTTTCCACCTGCGCAGGGGCCAGCGCCAAAGGTTATTGAGGATTCGCAGTCCCTGACCGTCCAAGGTGCGGGCTTCCGCATAGTTTTCAGCAAGAGAACGGGCCTGGTCAGCGAGGGATTTTTTCGCGGCAGGAAGATCCTGGAAAGCGGACCCTTCCTGAACCTGGGTTCACTTATCTTGCCACCCTGGTGGCCGACCAGCATCCGGTATTCGTCGGCTGGGGATGAGGCGGTGATAAGTCTCGTCGGGGGCTACATGGCTCGGCACGGGGCGGAGGCAGAACGGGTAACCGTTGAGTTTGAGATCAGAATTGATGGCCGGGGGCTGATCACGACCGGCTACACGATCGACGACCAACCCAAGGGCATCAGTGAAGTCGGGGTGGCCTATATGCTTCCGAGTTTAATTGACCGGCTGACGTGGGATCGAAAGGCTCTATGGTCCGCCTATCCCTCTGACCACATCGGCCGCCCTCACGGGACTGCAATGCGAGAGGCCGGCGCCCCGGCGGAGACCTACCGCAACGAACCCAAGGGGCCATGGTCCCAGGACTCAAAGGATTTCTTCCTTTACGGCCCGGACGACCCCGGCGGCCGGGGCACGAACGATTTTCGCAGCCTCAAAGAGAACATTTGGCACGCGTCTTGCTTCCTGGCGGGAACCGACTTGCGGGTCAGAGCAGAATCTGACGGCAGCGCGGCGGTCCGGGCTGAGGTGTTGCCGGAAGGCAAAGTGCGTTTCAATATCAGCAATTTGTGGGGCTATCCGGACCTGGAGTGGGGAAACTACACGCAGCCGGTGACTCTCCCGCGAGGCTATAAGAATAGTGTACGGATGCGCTTCACCGACACTGATGAAAGTCCGATGGGGCACGATGCACGGGAATAGTCAGGAAGGCCTCGTAACGGCGGGGCTGAACAGGCTGCGGAAAAACCGCCGGAGCTGTCATCCTGAGGAGCTGCAGGCGACGAAGGACCTCTGCATTTGCCTTATGCCAAAAATGCAGAGGTTCTTCGCTTCGCTCAGAATGACAGTGCCTACGAGTTTTTCGGCACCCTGTGAAGCCCCGGCGCTTCCAATTCCGTGGTGAGAAATCCGGGCTCGCCAATATGCACGAAGACCACTCGATTTCATCGTGTTCGATAGGAGATCTGTTATGAAGCGTCGGGAGTTTTTTCAAGAGTTGAAAACCCTGTCCGCGGTTTCCGCCGCCTGGGCTTTCACCAGGGAGTCCCGGCTGGGGGCGACTGAGGACGGAGCCTCGCAATGGATCGACCCAGCCACCGCCCGAGACTGGCGAGCTCGCTGGGAGAAATTCATCCTTGAGGATTCCGCGAAGCATCGCTATTGCGATACGGAAATGGCCGAGGAACTGGGCTGGCAGGTCAGCCCGTTCCTTGACGGGTTCTATTATGGGTATCTCGCGACACGCGATGCGAAGTGGGTCGAGCGGCTGATCGATTGGGCGGACTCTTGCATCAAGCGCGCTGTCAAGGAGCCGGACGGTTACCTCGGCTGGCCCAAGGTCAGCGAACAGACGGAAGGCTTTGACTACGACAGCATGCTGGGCGAAGCGATGATGCTGCGCCCGATGGTCTTGATGGCGGATGAAATCTTGAAGACGCCGGCGCTGAAAGCCCCATGGGGCGGAAAAGCGCAGGGCTATCTGGAACTTGCCGAGCGAACCTTCGAGAAATGGGATTCACGCGATGCCTGGCG
>PMYF01000438.1:4067-19614 GCA_003171295.1 Acidobacteriota bacterium
TGGTGGCAGCTTCAAAAGTCGCGTCTGAAAACGCGTGGGGATGGGAAATACTTCGTTTGGGACTACTGGGACCCGGCGGGGTCCTGGGACTATAAGCCGGATGGCTCGACCAAACACTGGGTGGGAGTCCACCCGAACGGCGGTTACTACGCGGTTGACCTGGAAGGCATCGTGGCGGCCTTCAAGCACGGATTGCTCTTCAGCCGTGCCGATATTGACCGTCTGATTTCGACTAATCGTGATTTTATGTGGAACCAGCAGATTGCGGGGGCGAAATTCCAGCGCATTGACGGCGGCCAGCCTGACCCGCGATGGAAAGACTCACCCGGCGTGCTGTGGGAAGCGCTCATTCCTTATGACGCGACCTTGCGCAAGATCTTCGTCGCTAACCACCGTCCTGATTCCTGGGGCGGCTTGAGTGCCACGCCCTGGTTCCTCTCCCTTGCGGCCGGACACTGAGTGTAAACAAGAACAGGAGAACAAATGCTATGACATTCCGGAGCGTTGTCGAGAGACATGAAGGGGCAGGTCTTATTCGCAAGCGGCTGACGAGCGGAGACCCTTCTGCGCGATCAAGCTGCCTTTGGGGCCGCAGAACGACGCGAGGAAGTGTGGCGGCCCTCCTGGCTTTGCTGGCCTTCAGTGCCCTGGAAGTCTGGCCCGCCAAAGCTCAGAATCCGGAAGGGGCCGGCACCGCAAACCGGCCTCCTCGCAAAGTGATTATCGGCACGGTGATGCAAGCTTTCTGGGAGGAATACCCGGGCTTGGACAAGCGCCTGGAGCAACTCGGAGCGATCGTCGACCGGATGGCGGAAGAATCCAAGAGGAAATATGGCCGTGGTCTGGACCTCGCGATTCTACCCGAGGAGGCGGTGACCGGAGAATCCTCGGATGACGTGCTTCGAACCTCGGTCCCCTTTGAAGGGGCGGTGAGGGAGGCCTTCGCACGGAAGGCCCGGGAACAGAGTTGCTATATCGTGGTACCGATGAACTTGCTGGAGGATAAGCAAAGGAGGATCTGCTCCAACGTGGCAATCCTCGTGGGCCGGAAGGGCGAGGTAGTGGGTACCTACCGCAAGGTGCACCTGGCGGTCCCGGTCGGCAGCGATAGCATGGAAGGGGGATTGACCCCCGGCAAAGAGGAGCCGGTCTTCCAGTGTGATTTTGGCAAGTTGGGGATACAGATTTGTTTCGATATGGAATATGACTACGGCTGGGATCAGTTGGCGCTCGAAGGCGCGGAGTTGGTGGCATGGCCGACGCAGCAGCCGGGGACATCAGGACCCGCCGCCCGCGCCTTGCGGCACCGCTTCTATATAGTGTCCAGCACTTGGCGGAACAACGCCTCCGTATTCGAGCCGACGGGCAAGATTGTTGCGCAGGTGAAGCCCCCTGGGCAGGTCCTCGTACAGGAAATTGATCTCAGCTACGCTATTCTCCCCTGGAGCAAGATACTGCGGAATGGCGATGCCCTCAGCGAGAAGTATGGCGACAAGGTGGGCTTCCATTACTACGATGACGATGACTTGGGCATCTTTTGGTCCAACGACCCAAGCGCCACCATTGGCCAGATGGTCCGGTCGCTTGGCTTGGACGAGGAAGAAGAGGAGCTGCAGCGCATCCGGCAGCTCTATCGAAAGGCCGGGGTGCCCGATAATTGAGAGCCGAAATGGCGTCGAGGGCTGGCGCAGAGCTGCACTCTGCGCCAGCCAGCCCCCCCACGCAGGCCGGGGGTCGAGCGATGGCCTTGGATTCGCTTTCCAGGGTATGGCGGAGCAGTGCAGCCGCAGTCCCGAGCCTCCGGTCTGCGCACCGCAATCGCCCCTACTGCGTCACCTTCAAGATCCCCTGGATCGGAATGTCGGCCGACGATTTTCCAACCATGATCTCAAAGTCGCCGGGCACCACCCGCCAATGCATGTCAATGTCGAGCAACTGCAGGTCCTCGGGGGTCAGGGTCAGCGTCACGNNCGCGCCTCGCCCCCCGGACGGATCGCCGCCGGCTCGATGTGAAGATTGCTATACTCATAATTGGTATAGCTCAGACCATGGCCAAAGGGGTAGAGAGGTGTGGCGGGCATGTCCACGTATCCGCGCTTTAACTCCTTCATCCAATAAGCCTTGTTGGGCTTGTAGTTGTAGAACGCCGGCAACTGGCCCACATGGCGGGGAATGGTGATGGCCAGCCGGCCAGTGGGGTTGTAATCCCCGAACAGAACGTCGGCAACCGCTGTTCCCCCACGTTCGCCGGGCCGCCACGCCTCCACGATGGCCGGCACGTGCTCGGCGGTCCAACGAGTGGACAACGGTCGGCCGTTAACCAGCACTACGACCGTGGGCGTTCCGGTCTCAACGACAGCCCGGACGAGATCCTCCTGGACGCCGGTCAGATCGAGGCTGGCGATGTCGTGACCCTCGCCATCCGTGGGAGGGTCCTTATCCTCGTCCACGTCATTCTGGCCCTGGTTTTCGCCGACCACCACAATCGCCACCTCCGCATTCTTGGCGGCGCGGATGGCTTCGGTGAATCCGCTCTTGTCATCCCCCAGCACCTTGCAGCCCTTCACGGCCGTCACCTTGGTTTGCGGCCCGACTTTGGCTTTGATGCCTTCCAGAAGCGAAACCACATGCTGCGGAATGGCCTTGGGCGAATAATCACCGAGCTGATTCATCATGTTTTCCGCGTCCGGGCCGATCACGGCCACCGACTTCAGGTTCTTCGTGAGTGGCAGCAGACCCTTGTCATTCTTCAGCAGGACGATCCCTTCGCGCCCGGCACGCAGCGCCAAGTCCTGGTTCTCCTGGGAATGCACGACGCGGGCAGCCCGGTCTACATCCACATAGGGGTTCTCGAAGAGGCCCAGGCGGAACTTTACTTCCAGAACCCTCCGCAGGGCCCGATCCACGAGCGCCATCGGCACCTTTCCTTCTTGCACAGCCTCGACCAATGGGCCCATGTAGGCAGGTTCGTAAGTGATATTCACATCGACTCCCGCTTTCAAGCACAGCGCGCCCGCTTCTTTTTGGGTGGGAACAATATGCTCATAAATCATGGTTGAGAATCCGCCGCCCTCACTTACGACGATTCCCTTGAAGCCCAGATCCTGCCGGAGGACATTGTTCATCCATTTTTCGGAGCCATGGGAAGGCACATCTTCGATCTCGGGGTACCCTGCCATTACTCCCAAGCCTCCGGCTTTGGTGATCGAACCAATCCAGGGAAGCATATCGTTCTCGCGCAGCGAGCGTTCCGATAGCTCAATCGCTCCACGCTCCAAACCACTGGCGGGGGAGCTCTGTGTGGGGAAATCCGTCAGCACCGCGATGACCTTATCCGGGTCGGCAAGGTTGGTGCCTTGGGTGGCGTGGACGATCGCCTCACCGATGCGCATGTAGAGATAGGGATCTTCGGTGTAGGCTTCCTCGTTCCGGCCCATACGGGGATCACGATCCAACTCCATCACGAGAGTGGAAAGCATGTGGATGCCGACGGCGCGGGCCTCAGCCGCCGCAGCGGCGTAAACCGCCTTCACCAGATCAAGATCGAACGAACTGCCAATGGCCAGGCCCTCCGGGAAAACCGTTGCCCCAGGATACATGGCGCCGTGTGTGCCCTCCTCGTCTTGCAGTACTGGGATTTTCAGCCGTGTTTGGGTGAGCGCGATCTTCTGCAGCTCATTGAAGTACTCAGCGGCGTGGCGGGCGTTTCCGTCATGCAGTACTTCATCCGCGAGCGTGAAAAAACCGCAGGCCGGGCCGATTTCCTGAGTGTAGGTTCCGGCGGTGAATCGCTTGCACGCCTCCCGCTTGGCCGGAATGTTCGTTCCCAGTTCATCCACATAGACACAGGGCAAATTGAGCTGCCCAATCTTTTCCTTGAGAGTCATGCGGCTCATCAAGTCGTCAATGCGCTCCTCGACCGGCCGCTTCGCATCGAAATACACCGGCAATTTCTCGGCGGCTTGTGCGAAAAGCGCCGGGCCGCCCGCGATCACCGCGCCGACGGCCGCCACCAACCACCAGAATGATTTCCTCCCGATCATTTCTCACCTCCAGGGTGCCATGCGATTTTCAAATGATTCTGAAGTGACAAGATTATTCCGTTTTACCCGCTGGTCTGCAACGGCCAAATGCCTGGGTGTTCTCCCCGACCGTGCTTAAGGAATGACACTGGTGCGAAGGCGTACTGCTGTTGTCTCGGCGGCTCACGACGCCGGCAGGAGACCGGCGGCGCTACGAGTTGGGTTGTGCCATTCCCGCAGAAGCGGAGTCTGTGGCGATACCTGCAACTCCCTCAGGCGAAACACTCCTTCATAATGCTCACGTAGCGGCGACAGGTTGCCTTCATGTCCTCACTGGAGCCGTCCTGCTCGAGAGAGAGGCTGCCCTGGAAGCCGATGGCCTTCGCCGCTTCAGCGATGGCCTGGAAGTCCATCACGCCCGCGCCAATGGCGACGTATTCCCGCATCCGGGCGTCGACGTCGCGCAGGTGAAGATTCAGGAGATGCTTGTTGGCTTTGTGGATGGCCACGGGAGGATACTCCCGCTGGTTCATGGCCCAGCCACAGTCAAGGTTGAAGCCCAGCATCGGATCGTGAATGGCATCCCAAAGGCGCAGGAAGCTGTCGGTGACGGGCAGCATGGTATGCGTGTGATTCTCGATTGAGAACTTGGCGCCATGGGCTTTGGCGCGCGCCAGGCAGTCCCGGATTGCCCCCACGAAGACATGCCACAGTTCATCAAAGGCATAGCCGGGAGCAATGTCGATGTGGAATTTTTCGCCCGGTTTGGGATCGTCCATAAAGTAGCGCGGCAGATAGGTTGAGGTTGATTTCAGTTCCCGCGCCCAAGGTGCAACAATGTTCACCATCGGCGCACCGAGCTTCTTAGCGATGCGGCAGCCTTTTTCAAAATAGTCCAGGCTGACCTTTCTCTCTTCCGGGTTTCTGCTCGTCAACCCCTCTACCACCGGCTGGAAAAAGGGGTACTGGTTCACCACCAGGTGGTTCCGCTCCAGTTGTTTCTTGATCCGATCGATGGTCGAGTCCGTCCAGTATTCGTCAATGTCTTTACGGGAATTGGCAATCAGTTCGATGCTCTCGAATCCCAAGCTGCCAATGATGTCGATGGCCTCCTCCGGATGAGCGCCGGGAGCGAGGCTATGGAAATTCCAACTTACCGATCCGATCTTGACTTGGCGCTTGCCGCCTTCGCCTCCTGGGAAGGCGGGTTGGACGGGCGGTGCCGCGAGCGAGCCGCTCGCACCTGCAATCAACGAGTAACTGCCCAGACCCAATGCTGATATGAATTCGCGACGTTGCATAATTTACTCTCCTTTGCCGTAGCGCCGCCGTCTCGGCGGCTCACGACGCCGGCAAGATGCCGGCGCTACGAGTTGAATACTGTCATGCCGGCACAAGCCTTCGAAAGCCATCGCAGGGGTAATTCGTGATTTGCCTCTGCGCAACCAGCCTGGCGAGTTGCCGGCGTTGCCGCTACGCCTCCCCGGGGGTTCTTCAGCGGCGGCCTACCGCACGCGAAACGTATACTGCCCGGAAGCGATTTCCAAAACCAGCGCTGCGCCTTCCNNCGGCAAGAAAACCGTGGCGGTCGCGTTTGCCGGAATACGCACCGTCAACTCGAAGCTGGCGCTATCCTTCTTCCAACTGCTCTCGACGCGGCCTCGCACCGTGTCGTGCCAGGTTTTCACCCAGGTGAGATCGCCGACCGGCTGCGGCTTGATCGAGATGTGGTCGAAATCCGCTTCGATGCCTGCCAGGCCGGCGTAGAACCACTCCTCGATATGGCCGAGCATGCAGTGGTTCTGAGAGGAATTCGGATCGGCGTCCCAAGCCTCGGTGAGCGAGGTGGCGCCCCGCTCGAGTTGTGCGCCGTAGCTGGGCGGGTCGCTACGATTGGTCATGGCGAAAAGCACGTCGGAGCGGCCCGCTTCCAGCAGCGCGCGGACCAGATAGTGATATCCAATGTCACCCGCGGTCTGTTGATTGCCGCGACGCGTCACATCGTCAACCAAATGCTCAAGCACGCGAGCGCGTTCGGCGCGGGGGCATATGTCCATGACCAGCGGCATCGCTTGCGCCGTCTGGCTGCCGGTCGAGTATTGGCCTGTCTTAGGGTCGAAAAAGGTACGGTTGAACGCCTCCCGCACGTGCTCCGCCAGCGCCCCGTAGCGATCTGCATCTGCCACGTGTCCCAGCAGGCGGCTGGCCTTCTCCACCACGCGCAGGTCCTGATAATACGTTGCCGTCGCCGTCACCCCCAACGGGGTGAGCTTGGAAACGCCGGGCTCACCCGGCCCGATGTCGTACCAATCGCCCAGTCCGTAGGAGACGATGTTGTTCTGACCTTTGTTTCCGAGATAATCCACGTAGCGCACCATGGCCGGCAGGCTCTCTTCGAGCGTGCTGCGGTCACCGTACTGGAGGAAGGACCACCAGGGGACCATCACCATCGCGCTGCCCCATTCCGGAGAATCTCCGAATCCGTAGGCGTGGACCACATAGTTGGGCGCGGTATCGGGGATGAGCCCCTCGATGGTCTGGGCATCGCGCATGTCGCGTGCAATTTTGGGGAGGTAAGCCGAGAGGTCGTAATCGAACCTGATGCTGGACGCCATCAAGTAAGGCACTTCCAGCCAACCGAGTTTTTCGCGGTGCGGGCAGTCGGTAATCACACTCGCGAGGTTGCTGCGCACTGCCGCGTCAATCAGCTTGTGGATGCGGTTGAAGAGTTCGTTCGAGCAGGAAAACTCGCCAGCCTGGGGCGCCGAGGAGTAAAGAAATTGCCCCTCCAGATCGGTCACCTCGGCGTCGCCTTCCACCTGGACGTAGCGGAAGCCATAATAGGAAAAGCGCGGATGCCAGGTCTCCGGGCTGCCGCCTTTCAAGGTGTAGGTGAAATACTCGGGGCCGCCCGAGCTTCTTTGGGTGACGAAGCCCCTTTCATCCAGCAACTCGCCAGGCGTCAGACGGACTGTGGCGCCGGCTTTGCCGCGCACGGTGATCTGCGGCCAGCCGGCGAAATTCTGACCGAGGTCGTAAACATGGATTCTCGGTGCAGGTTCGCTGACCTTCACCGTGTGGAAAACCTGCATCACTTTGAGGGGTGGCTGCGCCTGCGCGATCAGCCGTTCTGCGGAATCGTCTACGATCTGGGTTGGCTCCCAATCCTTCCCGGCAAAACCCGGCTCGTTCCAACCGGGCTGTTCCTCACGAGCGTCATAATCTTCGCCGCCGTAAATGCACGAGAAGCGAGTGGGACTCGGCGCGGCCTTCCATTTCTCATCCGAGACGATGGCTTGCGTTGTCCCATCATCGTACTCGATGCGAAGATGCAGGATGAATTTGGGGCGGCCAAAACTCGCGGTGAACTTGACGTAGCGGCCGCCCGCCACGTTATACATGCCGTTCCCCAGCAGCACGCCGACGGCGTTGGGTCCTGGGCGCAGGAAATGTTCGACGTCGAACGTCGCGTATAAGTTCGTGCGACGGTAGTTAGTCCAGCCGGGCTCCAAAACGTGATCGCCGACTTTGCGGCCATTGAGGTATAGCTCGAAGAACCCCAGCCCGGAGATGTAGGCCGTGGCGCGGGTCACTTTGCGTGCCACCGTAAAATCCCGCCGGAACATGGGCAGCGGGCCGGAGTTAATCGCCGTGCGGCTCCAGGCGATCCAAGTTGCCTGCCAGTCTTCGGGCTTTAGAATTCCCATTGACCAGCTTGCCACCGGGCTCCATTCCGATGGCGCGCTGTTCTGGTCCCAGGTGCGCACCTTCCAATAGCAGCGCAAGTGGGAGGATAGTGGTTTGCCGCCGTAAGCAATGCCTACGCTCTCGTGGCTGGCCACCTTGCCGCTGTCCCATTGATCCGCCCGACCCACGTCAAGGGCAGCGCGCGAGGAAGCGACGAGAATCTGATAGGCAGACTGTGACTGGCCCCGCTCAGGAGACTCCAGCGTCCAACTGAGGCGCGGCTGGAGAACGCCGACCCCTTGCGGGTTTACCCGATATTCGCAGCGCAGGCTCGCAGGCGTAACACCCGGCGGAGCCAGCAGCGCCGCCCACAACAAAAACGTGGTCATGGAATCTCCCCTCACGGTGGCTGCGCTCGCCCGGTTGGGGGCTCGCCGTGGCCTCCGGCATCGGCGGGATGATGCACAGGAGAATAACTGCCTTGATTGACTACCGGAATTTCTTGACGTATTCCAGGAACGACTTGGCCGTGCGGTCCAGGTTTTCGATAGAACCTCCGCCCTCGGTCACAGCGCAGATCTCGTATGCGACATAGCCCTGGTACCCAATTTCCTTTAGAGCGGCAAAGAACGAATCGTAATCGATGACGCCGGGACCCATGGGGATTTCCAGATTCACCGATTCGGCTTTCGCATACTCCACCAATTCCGGCAGGTAACGGTAGCGGGGCACCGTTACGTATTGGGCCGCGGTCGTGTGGACGATGAAGGGTTTGAGCTTAAGAACCGACTGTCGGATTTCCGCCGGGCTCAGGCCCTGTACGGTGGGGCTCCAGGCGTCCCAGGCAGCTTTGACGTTGGGCTGGTTGACTTCGGTGAGCAGCCAGTACATGGCTTCCGGGCTCACTGCAATATCGTGATGGTTCTGGACCGCCAGGGTCACACCATATCGCGCCGCCTGCTGCCCGGCTAAGCGTAGCCCTTGGACGACGGTAGCGTACTGCTGGTCGTAAGGGACCCCCGGCCGCTCATAGCCCGTAAAGACCCGCACCAGGTTCGTGCCCAGGTCATGCGCCAGGCGTGCCACTTCGCCCAGGTAGGCAGCCTGAATTTCGACGTGAGGGATTCCAGGTTTATCGATCCCCGCCGTAAAATCCGTGTACGCAGCCAACGCTACCAGTTTGAGGCCGAGCTGGTCAATCTTGGCGCGCAGCCGTTGGCGGGCCGCATCATCGTAATCGAGGGGCGAGAGCTGGGGCCGTTTGGCCATGAGCTCAACCCCGTCGTAACCGAGTTCCTTGGCTTTGACCAGGAAATCGTCCACCGACAAAACCGTCTGGCCGCGCCAAGCGCCCGAGTAGCTGACCGAATGCAAACAAGTTTTGATTTTGAAATCTCTCGGGTTGCCGGTGGGAACCTGTTGCGCCTGGGCTGACATGATCAGCCCGGCACCCGCCAGGAGCACCCCCGCACAGATTCGCGAAATGGATCTTCGCACGTTAGACTCCTCCTTCTGCCACCGCGAACGCTGCCGGCGGCAGCAAGCCGAACCCCGTTCGGACCTACGGGATGCTTCGCTGCCCTGCTGAGTCCGCCCCTTCTGTCAGGCTTGAGCGCAGCGAAGCATCTGTAGTCGTTTTGGCCTCGGGGTGGGAACGCAGATTCTTCGCTTGCTGCGCTCCCTCAGAATGACGCCCCCACAAGTCTATCAGTAAAACCCTACACGATGTCTTCCGTCTTGGGGTCCCAGCGCACCGCGCGCTTCTTGTGATATGAGGTAATCGACATCTGGCAAGCGATGGCGGAGCGGTAACCGATTTCGAATGGGCAATTGGGCTCCTTGCGGCTGCGCATGCAGTCGAAGAAGTTCTGCATGTGCGCGGGCGTGCCATCGAAATAGCCGCCTACTTGCCCTCCTTCAGGCGATACGCTGGAGATCGTGTCGACTCCCAGGCTACCGCCTCCCTGCGGAAGGTACCGCACTTGGTCGCTGGGATTGCGCGAAATCGTTCCCTTATTGCCCAGCAGCAGGTCATAGCCTTCGCCGTAGAAATTGTTTCCGAACATGGAATTCCAGGTGAACAGGATTTTCCCCTGCAGCATGGAAACATCCATGATGTCAGGCATCTGCATCTTGGGCGAAAGGAGATTGGCGCCGGTCATGGTGACGCTGTCGGGAATTTTGAAGTCCATCAGTTTGTACCAGAATCCCACCTGGTGGACCATATTCTCATACACGTTGCTGCCATCGTAGTCCCAGAAGAAACGCCAATTAATGTAGCGCTGCGCATCGAAGGGATGCGGCGTTGTCTCGCCCAGGAAAGCCTTCCAATCCACGTGCTGCGGATCGCAATCCGCTGGAATCTCGCGCGTCCATCCGCCGTAAGGCGCATTGCGATAATGGAGAGTGTGGAGGGCCGTGATCGTCCCCATCTTTTCGGGAGTCACCATTTCCCGAATCCTGGCCAAGCCGGGAGTGCTGGTGGCCTGAATGCCAACTTGCACCACGCGCCCCGAGTTCTCGTAGGCCTTCTTCATGCGCCGGGCATGATCGGGATTAAACGCCATGGTCTTTTCCTGGTAAACGTCCTTTCCCGCCTGGATAGCGGGCACAAAATTCAGAACGTGCTGGTGCTGTGGGGTCGCGATCAGGACCGCGTCGATGGATTTGTCGTCGAGCAGCTTGCGGAAATCCTGGTACGTCTTGATGGACGGAACGATGGCCTTCACCTCGTCGAGCCGTCGCGTGTAAACATCGGCGACTCCCACCGCTTGGACGTTGGGGCAACGAATGGCCGCGTGGAAGATCTCCTGGCCACGGTCACCCCCACCGATCAAACCGATGCGGATACGGTCGTTGGCTCCCAGCACGCGGCTGGAAGGGAAAAATCCTGAGGCTACCAGCGCGGCTGAACCGCCCAGCGTTTGTTGGATGAAAGCACGGCGACTTGACATGGAAACACTCCTTTTCTGGGATGAAAATCAAATTCTTGGGTCTGTGCTCCAGTAGTATGCTGAATAACTCGTTGCGGCTGTCACTCTCGGGAGCCGAAGGCGGCGAAGGATCCCAGCGAGTCTCCCGACCGTGCGCATGCTGGAATGACGGACTCTATCACCCTGTAATTCGGAGTCAAGAGGGAATTTCAAATATCAATATCAGGATTTCGCCTTGTGAAACCACCGACAAGATGCAGGGGGCAACGGGAGAAGCCGCAGGGGTCGCCCCGGCGAGCGGCCACGGCGCCCTGTGGGTTCACGGCCTCATATGCTGTTGTGGCAGGTGCGACAGTTGGCGGGTGCACCTTTCTCCTTGTGACAAGTGATGCAGGCCTGCATGGAGGTAGGCTTCTCTTTGGTTAGTACGTCGCGTTCGCGAACGGGGCCGTGGCAGGTTTCGCAATCAAGCTTCGCCTTCTTGAGGTGAGTTCGGTGTGAGAAAAACACGAAGTCAGGCACCTGGTATATTTTCACCCACGGCAGAGGCTTCTTCCGGGCCTGATACTCGGCGAGCTGCTTAATGGCGGGACTGTCTGTTTTGACCGCTGCGTGGCACGTCATGCATTTCTCTGTGTCCGGATAGCTCATGGTCCACCCATCGGACGAGAGCTGGTGACAATCCAGACAATCGGGGAAGAATTGCGTGTGCACCTTGTGGCTGAAGGGCACGGGTTGCGGCTTGGTGGCCTGCTGCGCTGCTGCTGCGGGCTTGTCTTGGGCGCGAAGTGTGCTACTGCACCCTGGCGCTGGGAGAGCGAAAACCAAGAGCATCGGCGGAAGAGTCCGTGTGCAAAGCCCCCAGCAAGAGCAGCGGTCGAGGAGTTCACGGGAGAGCGAACGCCACATAGGCATCTCCCGAGCGGGTGCGGGGTTTGCCCCCTCCGCCCGCCGCGATGATCACATACTGCTTGCCCTTGACTTCGTATGTGCAAGGGCTGGCGTAGCCGCCGGCCGGGAGTTGGGCTTCCCACAGGATTTTGCCATTGGTCTTGTCGAAGGCGCGGAATTTCTCATCCTGGGTTGCCCCGATGAAGACCAATCCACCCGCCGTGACGACGGAGCCGCCGATGTTCTGGGTACCGGTGGGCGCGAGACCGCGCGCGGTCAATTCCTGGAACTCGCCCAGCACGACCTGCCACGCGATTTCCCCCTGGTTCAGATTGTAGGCAGTGAGCTGTCCCCAGGGCGGCTTGATAGCTGCGTAGCCTTCCGCGTCCACGAANNAGGATCCACGGCTCGTCGTGAGAGTTGATGTAATACCAGCCCGTGGTGGGGTCGAAAGAACCACCACCCCAGTTCGAGCCGCCGTCGAACCCGGGAAAGATGATCGTCCCCTGCAAGCTGGGCGGCTGCCACGTGCCGCTGCGTGATTTCTGAAAGGTCTCCAGCGCCGCGGCATGCGCTTCCGGCGAGATATTCGTGACATCGTCTTCTTTGAAGACTTGCCGCGTGTAGGGGGGCAGTTTCAGCGGTTGCGGCTGGGTGGGCCACGCTTTTTCGCCGGGCACATCGGAAGGGGGCACGGGCTGCTCTGCAACCGGGTAGATTGGTTTGCCGGTTTCGCGCTCAAGCACGAAGAGCTGGCCGAACTTGGTGGGCTGTACGACGGCGTCAACGCTCTTGCCGTTGAGTTTCAGTGTGACGAGGGCGGGCGCGCAGGGAAGGTCCCGATCCCAAAGATCGTGGTGCACGACCTGATAGTGCCAGAGGCGCTTTCCGGTGGCGGCATCGAGCGCGATCACGCAATTTGCAAACAGGTTCTGCCCCAGGCGCTGACCGCCGTAGAAATCGAATGCCGCGGACCCCGTGGAGAGGAAAACCCAACCGCGTTTTTCATCCACGGTCATGCCGCCCCAGTCGTTGGCGGCGCCCGCCGTGCGCCAGGCGTCGTTTTCCCAGGTCTCGTTGCCGGCCTCGGCCGGGCGAGGAATGGTGTGAAAAATCCAGGCCATCACACCGGTTCGCACATCAAAGGCGCGCACGTGACCGGGCGCGGCGGGTTCCGGACCTTCGCCGCACATCGATCCCACAATAATCAAGTTCTTGTAAATGATGCCGGGCGAGGTGACGTCATAGCTCAGGTCGCGAAGGTCGCGCCCCAGGCCCTTGATCAATTCCACGCTGCCGCCCTGTCCGAACTCGTGAATCAGTTTACCGGTTTTGGCACCGAACGCCATCAGGCGAGCGCGCGCCACAAAGAAGATGCGCTGGTCGTTGCCGTCCTCCCAATACGCCACGCCGCGATTTACTCCACGTGGCGTGTCCTCGTCGAGGCCTTCGAAAGGATCGAACTGCCAGAGGAGCTTGCCCGTCGCTGCCTCGAGTGCGCAGAGTTTGAGCTGCGCGGTGGTGAGGTACATGACCCCGTTCACCACGAGGGGCGTGCACTCGATCGTGGTGGAGGGTTTGTGGCGGCCGTCGCCGGTGTGATACGTCCAGGCGATACGCAGCTTGTGCACGTTTGAGCGGTTGATCTGATCAAGTGGCGAGTAACGCATCCCGGCGAGATTGCCGCCGTAGGTGCGCCACTCTCCCTCTGTCTTCGAGGCGGGGGTGGCGGCGGCAGGCCACGCCGGCGCGATGAGCAAGGTGGCAGTGATCTGCTTGAGAAATGTACGGCGGTTCGCCCGATGGCGCATGACTCAGAATCCTCCTCGGCACACCCACGCCCATCTCACGTGCACGTGGATGCTTATTCCTTCAGCCCCGTCAGGGCCGGGTCGAATCGCTCCTCAGACCTCAGCATCTCATCCCAGGATACTTCGGCGAGCTTATAGGCGGCCCTGCGGCCAAGGATCGTGGTGAGATTGCTCCGCACGGCCGGGGGCACGGTGGGATGTTCGAACCGGCCCCGGGTGATATCGTCGTAAAAGGTGGCAATATTGCGGACGGCTCCGGTCGTGTACAGAGTGCCATCTCGCCCACCGGCATAAGGCGTCGCGCCTTTGATGCTGACTTCCCCGGCGTAGTGCGTGTCCACCGTGCCCGTAGTCCCGTACATCCGGCAGAGGATGTCATCCCAGCCCGTGCCATACTGCTTGGAAGAGAAGCTAACGATCACGTCTTCGGCGAACCAGAAGATAACCGAGAAGTGATCCCAGCAATCGCCCAGATTGCGTGACTTGAGGCCGCCCGTACCGAGAGCTCGCAGCGGATGCTGGTCGAGTATCCAGGTCATGACATCGATGGAATGGATGTTCTGCTCGGTGATGATGTCGCCGGAAAGCGCACGGCTCATTCCCCAACCGCGCAGGCGCCGCTCGGGATCGGCGGGGTTGAGTTTCAATTCCTCGAGGTGACGCAACCAGGGAGAGCCGGCGATGTAAGTGGCCTCACCGTTGATAATCCGGCCAATATCGCCAGCCTGCACGCGCCGGACCGCTTCCTGGAAGAATGGGTCGGTCCGGGTCTGGAAGTCGATCAGGTAGGCAAGTTTCTTCTCGGCGGCTTTCCTGGCGCTCGCCTCGATGCTGCGGCAGGCTGGAACATCCACTCCGATGGGCTTGGCGAGGTACACGTGAACGCCGGCATCGACGGCTGCGGCCGCCTGTCCGGGATGAAAATAGGGCGGACTCTCGATGGCGACCGCGTCCACTTTGCTTTCCAGTAACCTTCGGTAACCCATAAGGCCCGTGTAGCGCCGGGTGGGGGGCAGGTTGAATTTCTCGCCAAAGGCATTGACCCTGTCCGGAAAGTAATCCATCGCGGCAGCGATCTCGTATCCTCCATGCTTGCGGAAAAGATCGGCAATCCAGGTACCGCGACCACCGCAGCCCAGCAATCCCAAAGAAATCTTGGAATTAGCCTGCGACCCGCGAATGAGTTCCGGCCTCAGGATACTTAATGAGACGGCTGCCCCGCTTGTTCCCGTCAGGAATTTGCGACGACTGAGGCGAGTGGATGCTTCGCCCGTGTTCAGGTTGTCGGATAGCTTCCCCATGGCATGGCCTCCTTGCCGCAGATTGATTTTTGGCGGAGCAAGGGTAGCACCTCTAAAATCGTGTGTCCATGCGGGCGTGGGCGGGCGTTGGTGGGGGTTTCCCTGACGGCTCTCTATCTCCTGATTATGGTACCCGCGCTTCGCTTCACCCGGCTGGAATCCATTTACGCCATCGGCTGCGAATCCTGCCGGAGGAGGGAACGGTTAGGATCGACGACCAGCCAGGCGGCGGAGCCCAGGGCGCAGAGGCAGGCGGCGGTCAGGAAGGAAGCAGTCCAACCAAAGTTGTGGGCCAGCACGGGTGTCAGGACTGCGGTAACGGCGCTTCCCAATTGGGCTCCCATATTTACGAAACTGGAAAGAGAACCGGAGGAGCGTCCGCCCAAATCAGCGGAGAGCGCCCAGTAGGCGCTTTGCGCGAGGTAGAGTGATCCGGCGCCTCCCGCCAGGATCACGCTCGCCGCGGCAGCGATCTCGACTTGGGCGCCCACTGCCACGAACACCGCGGCGCCCGCCAAGCCCAGGGCGGCTACTCCACAGCGTCCCCACCAGCGGCCGAAGCGGCGGCTTACGGCGTCGGCGATCCAACCGCCCGCGGCCGATCCCAGCGACATGGCCAGGAAAGGCAACATGCTGTAATAGCTGCCGGCCTTGAGGTTCAGGCCGCGCACGGTGGTCAGATAGATGAAAAACCAGGAGAAGAAGATGTAGGCGACGTACCCGTAACAAAAATAGCTGAGGGTGATGGCCCAAACGTCGCGGCTCGCGAGCATGGTGCCCCACGAAAGTCTCGGCCCCTCCGCGTGGTCGCGCTGCGGGATGCCCTCGCGAATATACTTTCTTTCCGCCTCGTTCACCCAGGCGTGCTGGTTGGGATGGTCGCGCGCCAGGCCATACCACCC
>PMYF01000438.1:19660-23776 GCA_003171295.1 Acidobacteriota bacterium
CGTGATGATGGGAGGTGTGAAGGCGGCGCCGGCGCCCACTCCGGCAAAGATCAGGCCGTTGGCCAGGCCGCGCTCTGCCGTGGGAATCCAGTGAGCTACCCAGCGGTTCGAACTCGGGTACATGACCGATTCGCCCACCCCCAGCAGGAAGCGTACGCTCCAGAAGAGCAGCAGGGCTTGCACGATGCCCGCGGGAACGCTTGCGGTGAGCGTCGTGAAAACGGCCCACCACGTGGCTCCGAACGCCAGCACACGACGTGGGCCCAGGCGGTCTGCCGCCCACCCGCCCCCAATCTGAAAGAGCGCATAGCCGAGCGAAAAGGCGCTGAAGATCCAACCCAACTGTGTGTCTGAAAGGTGGAATTCCTTGGAGATGGAATGCCCGGCAATGGAGATGTTGACGCGGTCGAGATAACTGACCGCTCCCATCAACGCCACCCAGGCAACGAGCAGCCAGCGAACGCGAGTTGGCCTCTCCGAGTTCATTTGCGCGTGGGGGCGCTCGGGCCCCTGTGGTCATAGGGTTCCACAGAGTGGCATGGTTCGGAGCGGATGGCAACAGTTGCTCCTGAGTCAGGGGATCCTCAGGGGCGGGCGAGGCAGATGCTCCAGCCGGGCCTAACTGAACTTCGGGCAACGGTTTGCCAGGGAGAATCATCTACACACACAGGGGCAGGTGTGGCATATACTCATCGTATGTTCTGTGAAGGAGGCCATCCATGAGAGGCCAAGCTGTACGCATGAGTGTGGCTGTTATTATCGCCGGGTGGGTTTTCCTGCCGGCAGGCGTCTTTGCCCAGCAGGCTCTCTCGCACGCGCGGGTCGTGCGGCTGAGTTATGTGAGCGGCACGGTGGCTGTGAAGCGGTCCGGCTCGGCTGAGTGGACTAACGCCATAGTGAACACGCCCATCCAGGAAGGCTTCGAGCTGTCGACCTCCGCCACGAGTTTCGCGGAGGTGGAATTTGAGAACGGCTCTTCGGCCCGGCTGGGTGAGCTATCCCAGATGGCCTTCAACCAACTGGCCCTGGATGCGGAAGGCAATAAGCTGAACCGCCTTACCTTCGAGCGGGGATATGCCACTTTCCATTTCATGCCTGAACACCAGGACGCTTACAGTGTCATGATTGCTGACGCCACGCTGACCCCCAGCGGCAAAAGTGAATTCCGGACGGACCTCAACCAGGACCGGGTGCGCGTGGAAGTGTTCAACGGCACGGTTGACGTCACGGGGCGCTCCGGGTCCACCAAACTCGGCAAGGACAAAGTTCTGGAATTCAACCCGGGCGGGGCAGAAGTAGCCTTTAACATCCAGCAGGGAATCACCAAGGACTCCTGGGACAAGTGGACAGAAGCGCGGAATAACCAGGTACAGCTTTCCATGAGAAACCAGGCGGTCCCAGGGCAGGGGATGTACGGCTGGGGCGATCTCGGCGCGTATGGCGAGTGGGCGCTGATTCCCGGCTTTGGCTATGGCTGGGCGCCTTATGCTCCCATGGGCTGGTCGCCCTACAGCATGGGTATGTGGGACATGTATCCCGGCATGGGCTTGACCTGGATTTCCAGCGAGCCCTGGGGCTGGCTCCCCTACCACTACGGCATGTGGAATTTCGACTCGGGCTTTGGCTGGTTCTGGATGCCGGGGAGTTTCAACTACTGGTCACCCGCATTGGTCTCCTGGTATTCGGGACCGGGATGGCTCGGCTGGGGGCCGCGAGGAGTGGGAGGCCGAACCGGGATTAATTCTGTGACCACCGTGCCGGGCGGTGTCGTCCGCACCGGCCAGATGATCACTTTGATGAATGCGGGCCATGAGCGAACGGCGGCGGGCACATCTCTGGCGGGCCCTCCACCCTTCCAATCCGGCGAGCGAACCACCCTGATGGGAAATCCCCTGCGAGCGGGCAGCCCGTCGTCACTCCAAGCTGCCGCGCCGGTTTCGCGGATGCATGACAGTCCAGCGCCGGCAACCGTCCTGATGGGAGGCAATGCCGCGGCGGAGAAGGCGCTGCTTCAGAATCACCCCAGCGGTTTGGGACGGGCCCTCGGTCTTTCCCATTCCGAACCCTTGCGCGCACGCGAGGGGTCGACTTTGGGTGGGCGCTACGCGGTGGGCGGGACCGCGGGTGAGTTTCGCGGCGATGCCTCCATTCGTGGGGGCGGAAATCCCGGGATGCGGGGCGGGGAGGGGGCCGTGGGCTCCGCACCTTCTCGCATGTCCAGAGGCTCGGCGCCCGTCGTGTTGTCGCACAGTCAATCCGCTGCACCCTCTTCCGGAGGGGGTGGCGCGGTGCGCTCGGGCGGAGGCGGCGAGTCGAGAAGCGTGTCATCGAGCCCGAGCGTTTCAGCCAGCCCGAGCGTATCAAGCAGCTCACATAGCTCGAGCTCGAACTCCGGACACCACTAGTATCCTGCCATATTCGACCTCCCGGCTTGTCACCACCCGTGAAAGCCGGGAGCCGGGCGGCTCACCAATTCGTAATCGACCCATCGGGCCGATAGAACATGGGGATGGGCCGCTTCCGTTCCGTAATCTCCGCTACCAAGTGTAACGGCTGGGTGTCGAGTGTCACGCCCAGGCCCGGGCGGCGGTTCGGCCACATTTTGCCCTTGCGGAATTCGTAGCATTCCGGCAGATGCGGAATCCTGCCAGGGCCCTCACCGAGCATTTCCATCAGCACAGGTCCGGAGAATGTGGAGCAAGCGTGCACCAGGGCGGCTTCTGAGACCGGCCCGGTGAAATGCGGGATGAGCCCCACATAATGGGTCTCACAAAGGGCGGTGATCTTCATATATTCGGTAATGCCGCCCACGTTGGGAATAGTCACGCGTGCGTAGTCAATGAGTTGTTGTTCGATGAGGGCGTTCACGTCCCACTTGCTGCCGAACTGCTCCCCCACGGCAATGGGAACTTTCACCTGCTCGCGCAGTTGGCGATAGACCCCGGCGTCTTCGGAGCGCACCAGGTCTTCGGCAAAAAAAGGCTCAAGTGGCTCGATCAGTGTGCTGAGTCGAACGGCGTCGGGAAAATCCAGCCGCGTGTGGTAATCGAGCGCCCAATCACCGTCCTTGCCCACGCCCTCGCGAACCTCCACGCAATCCTGGTAGGTCCTGTCAACCATCCGGCGCGAGTTGAAGGGCTGCCCCTCGGGCGGATCGGCCGTGGCGTAGCGAAAGGCCCGGAATCCAGCTTCAACGCAGGCGCGCGCCGTCTCTTTCAAACTGCCGCGCTCAGGAAAACCCGTGGAATAGCACTCGATGTAATTTCGGGAAACGCCCCCCAGCAGGTCGCACACGGGCACGCCCAGGGCTTTCCCTTTGATGTCCCAAAGCGCCAGGTCGAGGGCACCCAGTGCGTGGAGCTTTTCGCGTCCGGCTGGGTAGAAGTAGCTACGAAACATCATCTGCCACAGGCGGTCAATATGGAATGGATCCTCGCCGATGAGCAGAGCGGCGCATTGCTTGACCGTGTCTTTGCTGCCACCTTCTCCCACGCCCGTGATCCCCTGATCGGTCTCAATGGTCACAATGTGGAAGCTTTGATTGAATGTGGGGCCGGAACTCGGATTCAGGTAGAAGCGGATACGGGTGATCCTCAACGGTGTCGGGGTCGCGGCGGCCTTCGCCAGCGGCGATGCTAACCCAGCGGCTCCCCCCCAGCCCGCGACCTGCAGAAAAGTACGACGCTTCATCAGGCCCTCCCGTTTTTTAACCCTCTGCTGTTAAGTTTCAATTCCCGCGGAGAGGTTCTGGCTCCACAATCCTTCTGCCCGTTGCGAAGTGCCTTTAGTCCAGGTGAAAGACTTCTTGCATGTTGGCCCACCATTCTCCCTCGGCNNAAGTTATTGCCGACATATTCAAAGTATGCAAACAGCATATCATCCTTGAAATAAATAGAGTAATTGCGGATGTTGCAGTCATGGATGGTTTTCAAAACCCCTGGCCACACTTGGGCGTGATACTCCACGTACTTTTCATAGGCTTCTCGCTTAAGTCCGATGATCTGGCCATACCGCTGGGGACTCGCGTTTTGCATGGTCCTTGCTCCTCGCTTGGGTTGCCAAAGTCGCGGACGAATACGTCCATCCAATCCATGTGCTGTATCCCGTTTCAGGAAT
>PMYF01000438.1:23812-24269 GCA_003171295.1 Acidobacteriota bacterium
CCACATCCATGTTGCCGCAAAACCCCATCCGGTGGCCAAACCTGCGGCGCAGATCGATGACATCCAGCCCCGCTTTTGCCTCCAGCGGATTATAGGCGTCCACGCCTATTTCGATAAAATCCTCGAAGATGGAGTTGACGTTGCCGCAGCCGTGATAGATCACGGGCAATCCCTGTTTGTGGCACTCGTCCACGAGGGCTTTGACACCGGGTTTGAAGTGCTTCCGCCAAAAGGCGGGAGAGAACAGCAATCCATTCTTGTAGGCGACATCACCCCAGATCACGATGCCGTCCAGCATCCCGTGGGCCGCCTTGATCTGGGCCTGCAGGATCTCGAGTGAGAACGCGTTTATCCGGTCCACAAAGCGCGCGATCTTGTCCGGATACAATCCCATCCATAATAGGGCGTTCTCGGAGCCGATGATGCGCCACAGCATTTCGTGGCCCTCGCAGACCCC
>PMYF01000438.1:24384-29181 GCA_003171295.1 Acidobacteriota bacterium
GGCTTCAAATCCTGTCCGCACCACAATCTCGTCGTCGCTTTCGCGGAGGATTTCGAAGGGCTTGATGTGCGGGTCCAAGTTGGGATTGAACTGCATCCAGTCGAGATCATAGTAACTGTAAATATCAGCATCCCGTGCCAGACCCAGCTCTTCCCGCCACCGTTTGAGGAAGCCGCCCCAGAAGAAGTCACTGATGGGGACGCGATCCGCTTCCTGGTGGTGAAGGGCCTTCTTCATCCGCTCAAGCTTCGCGATGCAATTGTCAGTCCGGTTCATGGATTTATCCTACCCGGTCAGATCGACGTGGCCCTAATTCGAGATCGTTTTGGGTATCCTGGCCGATGCGCCTCGTGCCCCGGTCACGCTCCCTCGTAAGCCTCGCGGACCAGCGATTTCAGGGTGTCGAGATCCCGCTGGGCGGCAGCCATGACCTCCACATCTTTCTCACGCGACAGGGCGATGCCCTGCTCGTCGGACACGCCGGGAATCTGGTACTCAAGATGCAATGAGATCGGCCCGTGGAACCCCCCGCTCGCAGCCATCCGCAGAAATTCCTTGTAGTGGCACATTCCTTCACCCAGAGGGCAGACCGTTTCCTGCCAGCCTGCGGCGCCCTTTTTCTCCCAATAAAAATCCTTGGCCGCCAGCATCTTCAAGCGCGGCATGACCAGGTTGGCAGCGATTTTCCAGCCCGCCCCACCACCCTCGGCGGTCGCGTGGAGCAGATCGAAGTAGTATCCCGCCCACTTGGGGTCGAGGGTGTCTATCACTCGCGCCACATCCCATATCGGTGCACCAATGTACCCGGAATGATTATGGTATCCCACCTGAACCCCGAACTTCTGGGCCAGGGCCACTAGCCCGCGCAATTGATTGCTGGCCTTCTCAAGTTCTTTGCGAACGTCGACGAATTTGTAGTGGGCGTATCCCGGCTTCAGGAAGGGAATGGAGAGCTTGCCTGCCGTGCTGAGGATGGGGACGGCAGTAGGATCGTCGGCGGCAACAAGTTCAGTCGTAATCATCGGCACGTCCAAGCCTTCCGCGCGGATCGCGGCAACCGCCCTGGGCAGGTCTTCCACGACGCGCTGCGGTAACACGTGTCCGGCCCCGCGCACCGTCAAGTCGATTCCCCCGAAGCCGGCGCGCTTGGCACTCTGTGCCAGTTCTTGCCAGCTCAACTGGGGAACCGCTTTCGAAAAGAGGCAGAAGGTGCCGCGGAAGGGTCCCCGGGCGCGTGGAAGAGCCTCCGCATGCGCGGCAACCGGAGCTGCCGCCGCCCACACGGCAGCGGATGATACCTGCAGGAACTTACGTCTGGACACTTGTTTTCGCATGGCCTTCTCCTCGGGGGCTGTCACAGTATAATGGTCACATCCTCACAATATGGCGCCGATGCCCGGGCCGTTGAGGTGTGCGGTTCCCATGGTGCCATCGGTGATATGGAAAACCCCGGGAAAACGCTTCTCCCAACCCCGGTTCGCGGCGGGCACAAACTGCCGCGAATTGGCTTCGATCGCTTTCACGTCGGGCACGTGCGCGGCGAGGCTCGCGGACTGGATCAGCGAGGCGCCGGGGCAAGTCAGGTCCTGCACGCACAGAAACATCCTGCTCTTCTCGGCCACCGAGGCGATGACCATCATGGCGCTTTGCCCCTTGCAGGCTTTTAGCGCGGCGCCGGTATAACCCATCTCGCGCGAGAGCATCAGCGCCTCCACGTCGGTCAACGATTCGTCAATCACCACGGGCTTCAGCTTGGCGGCTTCGAACATCACGTTGTCGCGGTGGGCTTTAAGATCCCGCGCGGTGGGCTGCTCAACGTACTGGATTCGCTCGAATCCTTCCGGCGTCTTCTCCTTCACCGTGTGCAGAAAATCCAGCAGGTACTGGACGTTGGGGCAGCGTTCGTTGAAGTCGAGCGAATAGACCCACTCGCGGATGCCACGCCGCTTCTGGGTTTCGGTGGTTACCCGGTCAACCCGCATCACGCGCTCCACGTCCCATTGCAGGTCGTCGCCGTCCAGCTTGATCTTGAGATGGGTAAGCCCGTTGTAGTTGATCCACTCGGGTAGGGTCTCCGGCAGGCCATCATGGATACGGTGCTGGAGGTCGGATTCTTCCAAAGCATCGACGGCCGAAACCAGGTGGTAAAGCGGCAGGCGTGGCCGGGGCTCCTGGAGGATGTACTTACTCGGATACTCACCCTTGTATTCCGGCCCCACGTAGTGGGAAAGGTCGTAGGTCATGAATTCAGGCCCGTAAGTGTGATAGCAGTTGACGCCATGCAGCTTGCCGAAGGCATCGTGGACGGCGGCGTCAAAGGCGCTGGCAGTGACCAACGTGCAAAGCTTGGGAATCGGCTCGGCGAGCAGCATCTCCTGCGAAATTCCCTCGGCAGCCTGCAGGTACATGGGCTCCAGCGCCCAGTTGAGATCAATAGGATGGCCATATTCTTTGTAGCTTCCGGTCAGGCTTGAGATGCGCGCGGCCAGGGCCTTCATGGCGCCCAGCGTGGTGTCAAAAGGCACCTTCCTGGACGGAAACGCCCAGGTGTTGGCCAGCGGCATTGACCCGAACCCCTTCGCACTCTTGCCGCCCGTCGAGCGGACCGTACAGTTCACGTTCATAAGCGTGACCCGATTGGTCACGGTCCCCCCGAATTTGATGGGCACGCGGTAGGTGTAGTCCTCGTAGCCAAAGTCCACGTCCTCGATGCGGACGTCGGTTCCCCTGGGCTGGCTGGCCCGCAGGATCGCGGGGCTAGCCATCAAGCCAGCCGCCGCGGACTTAAGAAACGTGCGCCGCTTGATTCTTCTCATGTGGGCTCCTCATTGGTTCTTGACTGCCCTACCGGGCTTTGCAAAAGAGAGTGACGCTCCGCGAGGATTGGGCAGGGCTTAACAGGCTGCGGAAAAACCGCCAAAACTGTCATCCTGAGGAGCCGCAGGCGACGAAGNNGAAGGATCTCCGCATTTGCCTGATTTTACAGATGCAGAGATTCTTCGCTTCGCTCAGAATGGCAGCAGTGAAGCGTTTTTCTGCGCCTGTTCAGCCCCACCCTTCTGACCTTTCGAACAAAACCCCTCGGCGTTGTGAGAAATCCCCGCTAAACCCAGGGCCGCCCAAACTCGCGAAAGATTCCAGCTTTTCACGCGGCTCTGCCAACCCGCCCCCTGGTTCTCCCCGGCGGGGCCGCTTCACACCTTCGGCAGCGTATAAGCCTTGCGATACTCCTTGGTGAGATAGGCATTCGCTGCCTTGTCATTACCAAAGGTTTCCGTCTTGGGATCGAAGACAATATCCCGGCGCAGGTGGGTGCAGATGTTTCCCAGGTGGCAGATCGTGGTCGAGAGCCGGCCGATTTCCACATCCGCGTGGGGTGTATTGCGGCTCTTGATGCACTCCAGGAAGTTCCTCTCGTGGGCGCCACTCTGCGTGTAGGGGTCCTTGCCCTCAAAAACCGGTCCCGTATTCCCGCCCTTGTCGTAGACCTTCCAACCGTCGTGGCTCACCACCAGCGTCGCGTCGGCGCCGTTGAAGGCGATACCTTCCGTTGCACCATCGATGGGATGGTGCTTGGCAAAGCTGCGCAACTCCCATGTCAGCATGAAGTCGCCGTAATCGTAAGTGAGGACTTGGGTGTCGGGGACCTCTTTCGCGTCGTTGAGCCAGTAAATCCCGGAAGTGCCGGAGACGCGCTTGGGAAGGCAGTTGTCCATCCCGCGCAACGCCTGGATGGCCCACATGGCCACATCGAGCATGTGAACTCCCTGATTGCCCAGTTCGCTGTTTCCGTAGTCCCAGAAGAATCGCCAGGTGTAATGGAAGCGGTTGCTGTTGAAGGGGCGCTTGGGCGCCGACCCCAGCCAAGCGTCGTAGTCCACCGTCGCCGGTGGGTCGCTGTCCGGCGGGGTGCCGATGCTGTCGCGTACCTGGCACTCCCAGGCACTAATCTCACAGATTTTCCCCAGCTTCCCGGACTTTACGTATTCGACCGCCGTCTGATAGTGCTCGGCGCTCCGATTCTGCGTTCCCACCTGGGCCACGCGTTTGTATTTGCGTGCCGCGTCGCGAATCAGGTGGCCCTCCTGGATGGTCTGTGACAGCGGCTTTTCGATATAAACATCCTTCCCCGCCTGGCAGGCCAGCAGCGCGATGGCGGTGTGCCAGTGGTCAGGCGTGGCGATGATGACGCCGTCGATGTCCTTGTCATCCAACAACCGCCGGAACTCCTTGGTGGTTCCGGGTGCCTTGCCCTGGGCTTTCTCGAAATCGGGATTGACCTTGTCGAGAATCGCCTGGTCAAGATCACAAAAGGTCTTGATCTCCGCCCCCACCTTGATGGCCCTCAGGGCGTCACCGCGGCCCTGATTGCGCCCGCCGATGAGGCCGAGCACCACTTTCTCGTTGGCGCCCAGGGCGCGCGGGTTCCAATTCAGAAATCCGCCGGCAGCCAGCGCCGATACCGTCCCGATCCTTTTCACAAACGACCTGCGTGTTTCCTCTCCCATGAATGCCTCCTTGAGGTTTGCGAAGATGCTCCGAGCGCCCGCCCTAAGTCACGTTCAGGTTGGACTGGCATGAGGCAGAGCGAGCAAGGCCTGATCATAACACCGAAAGGGCAGCGCTCGCGCGCCGGGCAGCGGACCGGGAATCTTTCCGTCGCTGCTTGGTTGGACGAGGCGCGAGGAGCTTGACCTGAGAGTGCATTTGTAATAGAAGAAGTGCGTATCGTAGGCTTCCCCATCCTCCGGTTTGATCGTCGAAACGGTAACGCGCCATGACCCAACCCTGCACTCG
>PMYF01000966.1:0-7364 GCA_003171295.1 Acidobacteriota bacterium
GGTGGGGACACCGGCGCTACACCCGCATCACTCGAACACGTAACGGCCTACATCAAGGAGCGTGCCCCACGCCTTAGGTCACGGTTCGGAAGGCCGTGGAAGCTGGAACGATGCATTGGGAATGAAAACCGCCTCATGCTGAAATTGGCCAGACTGACGCACTACCAAATTTCAAACTGTCCCTCTACCGCCCTCCATGGCCAGTTGGCGCTCGAGTGGCAGCCATCTGAGGGTGGTCGGGGTGAGAAGCGTCAGCGAAAGGCCGGAGAGTCAGACGCGGTCGGGCGGCAGGGGGTCACGCCTGGCCCGGCGCTCGCGCGCCCAGGCGGAGGTCCAGAGAATTCCCTCCAGAGCAAACCCTGTGAGGAATCCCCACATCAGGTTGGTGGTAAGCAGCGAGACAAGACCAACCGCAAGGGCAATCAGAAGCAGGGACGGGCGCTTGAGGATGTCGCCGAGATAGGCGGCGTGTTGGATGCCCACGTAGACGAGGAACACTGCCAGGACCGCCAGGGGGATCAGGCTGAGCAAGCTGACGGCGGCTCGGCCGAACAGAGCCAGCAGGAGGCACACGCCGCCGATTACGTAGCTGGACTTGGGCGTGCGTGCGCCGAAGCGGTAATGCGCCGTGATTCCGCCCGAACCGTGACACAGCGGGGAGCCCATGATTGCGGCGCTGGCCAGGTTCACCAGGCCGATGCTCAGGCTGAGGGCGCGCACCGTAACGCGCCGGGCCTGCTCGCCGTAAAGTATCTGCGCGGTGTTTTCGGTGGCCACAATCGAGTTTCCGAAGGTCAGGGCAAATTGCGGAATGACGAGCAGGGTCAGGACGCGCTTGAGCTCTGCCACCTGAGGATGAAGCAATTCGAGCGGCACGAAGCCAAAGCTCAGCGGTGGGAGTTTGCCCCAGTCGAGCGCCACGCCCCAGGCAATTCCCGCGGCCAATAGGACGAGCGCGGCGGGGAAACGGCGTGAATTCCGAACCGCCAGCAATAAAGCGGCTCCGGCAAGGGCAACCAGCCACGGCCCGAGCGCGCCGCCGGGAAGAATCCGCCCCCCCTGCGGCCTGAGCAGCAAGCGAAAACCCTCGCGCGCGAGCAGCAGGCCCAGTCCCAGTTGAATGCCGCGCACGATCGGCAGGGTGAAGAGCTTGGCCAGCCACGGCGCGAGATTCGTCAAGCCCACCCAGAGCAGCAGCGCGCCCATCAATAGGCCGGCGCTGGCGATGGCGGAGGGCGGGAGCGACAAGGCCAGGGCAATCGCCGCCACTGCTTTTAGCGGCTGCACGGCGATGGGAATCCGGAAATATCGCGCCGCGATACAATAGGTGAGCCCGGCCGCCAGGAACAGCGCCGTGGGATTAAGGTGGTTGAGAGTGATCAGGGCGATGGCGATGGGGAAGAGCACACCGATGTCGCCAAAGGCGCCGGCCACGTCCAGGCGCGTGAGCGGCCAGGCAAATCCGGGTGATTTGGTTTCGGCCGCGGGGAATGCCGGCAAGTGCATGACCTCCGTGGCAGGCAGCTTAGAACCGCACCGACTTCAAATAGGCGAAGGTCTTCGCGATGCCGTCCCAGGCCGTAGGGCTTTCGTCCTCAACGTAGTACTCCTTCACGCCGGCTTCTGCTGCCGCGGCCAAAGTCTTCGGCCAGTCGATCTGGCCCGTCCCCAGGGGCACGCAGGTCGAGTCGGGTTCTTCCTGGAACCCCACCTTTACACCCTTGGCGATGTCCTTCAGGTGCAACTGCTTCACCCGCGCCGCATGTTTCTTAATGAAGTCCGCCGGAACCAGTCCCACTTTCTGGACAAAGTAGAGGTCAAACTCGAAGTCCACGAGCTTGGGATCGGTCTCGCTGAGGAATATGTCTTGAGCTGTGGTCGTCCCGATCGGTCGGAAGTCGACATCATGGTTGTGGTAGGAGAAACGGAAGCCCGCGGCTTCGAGTTTCTTGCCCCAGGCATTGAAATCCGCCGCGACGCGCTTCGCGCCTTCCGCGTCCTTGCGATGTTCCTCCCCCACCCACGGGCAGGAGACGTGCAGGGGCTTGAAGAGCTTGGCCTCGGTAATAATCTCATCGAGATGGTCGCGGAAGCGGCCGTCATCACCCGCGTGCATGCCGGTGCACTTCAGGCCCGCCTTGTCGAGCTCGCGCTTGAAGGCTTCGGCCTTCATATCGTAAAAGCCCGCCGTTTCTACCGTCGTGTAACCGACCTGACGGATGTGCTTGAGTGCGCCGGGCACGTCTTTGGCAAGCTGGTCGCGCAGGCTGTAAAGCTGCACGCCAAACGGCCCTCGGAAGGTGCGCTCCGCCGCCGACAGCGCCTTGGCCGCTTGCACGAGTCCGGAACCTGCCACCACTCCTGTGAAGGTCGCTATAAAATCACGCCGAGATCCCATGATGTCTTCCTCCCTGGTCACATGAAAACGAAAGTGCGAATCTTGTCGCCCCAATTATGGCACAGGAGAGCGGGCATTGGCGGATTTGCTGCGGCGGGGTGGTTTTGGAAGGCAGAGGGGACCCCGTCGGGTTACCGAGAGGGACCGCCGGTGAAGGGTCGCACAGGCCAGCAAATGGATGCTGAGACCTTTCGATCCACGCTCTACTCCGGCTTGGAGAGTTCAGCTTTCTGGGAAACGGACTGTGGGGGTTTCTCTCCCGGCTTGGGAGGGCCCTCGTGGGTTCCGAAGCGGATTTCCATCGCTGTGTTCTTGGGAAAGTTCACGTCTGCACCCCGCGCGACCACATGGGTGTAAACGGACAAGCCTGCTCCATAGAAAGCGAACCCGGCACTCAAGGGCCGGTAATGAGCCGCCATTCCGATGATGCTACCAACCAACCCCAGGCCCGCGCCCCCCCGAATGGCGCCCCCGCCGACGTCGGGGCCGTGCGTGACCCCGGTCCGAATGCCATGATGGAAGTGACCGTCGAGGTCGTCGAGGGAGGATGTCGCCAGCAGCACGTCAATGGCGGGAGCAATGAACTTGGTTTTGGGTGTGACGGCGTGAGCGCCACCCTCGGAGTCGAGTTTCATGGGGATCTCGGAAGTCGTGTCCACGCTTTGCAGGCTAGCCTCGACCTGACGAGGAGCAAAGTTGGGAATATCGATTTGCCGGAAGATGAAGCGGAGCTGACCATTCCTGCCTAGCCGGCGGGCGGGCAAAGCTTGCGTCACGCTGCCTTCCAGGTGCGCCCCCTCAGGCAAGATTAGCTGCTTGTCCGGAGAAAAGACCGGTTTTGAGACGACAGCCCGGACGAGAGAACCTCGGTGGGCCGTCGCAGAGCTCAAAGAAGTGAGCAAGCGCACATAGACCATGCTCCCGGGGGGAATCTCGGCCCCGAATTGTTCCGGCTCCTGGGGTTCTTCCGTGCCCAGCTCAAGCGGCGACTTGAGCTCGGCCGTGAAATGCGTGCCTACGGGCAGCACCTGCCGGCGATAAGGCAGTCTCTCCGCCACCGCCGACTTGACCCGTTGCACCTTCCCCGGAGCTTTGATTGCCTCGATTGTCTCCTGCTCGCGCTGCTTGGCTTGCTGCTTCGCCTGCCCCACGGCTTCACTTACGCGGCCTTGCTTCTTTTTGTCCTGCTCGCCCGCCGCGAGGCGCACAAGCTGGGGTTCGCCCTCGGAAACGGAGGTGTGCAGGGCGAGATGCGTTCCGTCCTTCAGCACTAGCGTGTTGAAATCGAAGTGCGCGGTGCGCAGGGGTGTGAAATCGCCGTTGGCAATGGCCAGCGCACGGCGCTTTCGCGAGACGCCCTCCACCTCCGTCACGCGGCCCTTGACCTTGCTGCCGGCGGGAATCACCAGGTGGTCGAACACATATATAGGTTCAAGAACGTGGCCCACGATGGGCACATCCGCATGCCCGATGCGCAACGGCTTGTCGAGGGCAATGTGGAGGGGCACGCCCACCTGGACGGTGAGGGGAATGGGCACGGAATCGGCAGGCTCCGCTTGGGCACAAGCCAGCCGAACATAGAAGAAAGAAAGCGCCAGTAGCGCCGCGAAAGTGCCTTTCCGCTTCTTCGCGTCCATGCGTGTAAACCTTTGGGAGCAGCCCTGTTCGTGCGGTAGGATGCTATCACAGTCCCCCGGGTTGGCCGGGCCAACCCAAGCCGGGGCAATCCCAAAACGGTTTCCGCCTGGGCCGCGCCAGTGGCAGCACACAGAGCAGGGACCCCGAAAACGCAATGGACGGGTAATCGCCGCGGCGACCCCGCCCCGAGGACGGCCGAATTTGGAACTCAGAATGCAGAACGTCCGGCGAAACGCGGAAGCTACGAGAGCCTTGCCACCCCGTTGCCATTGCCATTCGAAGGTGACGCCTTGGCGGCTTTGGGGTCGAAGGGCACCGAGAACTGCTTCTCGACCTTCTCGCGGAAGCAGGGGCCGGAGTTGTACGTGCAGAAGGGNNACATCCATAAAGTGCATACCCGCGACAAGTAAGGTCTTATAAGTAAACGTGCCGTCACCCTGGCCCCGGCCATGGTTGTGGTCGGTCATGCCCTGAAGAGTGTTCAGGAAGCGTTCAAAGGTAAGGCCCGGGGGTGCGAATTCCGGCTTGAAGTGGCGGCGCAAGGAATTCCAGGCGCTGATCTTGGAGAAAAACTTGACCCGCGCCCCCTGCGCCTTACGCGCCAGGAGGTCGATGTCGCGCAGCATGGCGCCGACATCGAAGAAGCGGGTGATGGGCACGGCCTTTTTCGAGATCGGATCGACGTAGAGATAGGTCCCCATGGCGCAATGGGGGTGAGAGGTGAGGTTGGGGGTCTGGAAGCCTCTCAGGGCCGATAGGAGTTTCGAAAACGGCGACGTGCAGGAGAGCGGGAACCAGTCGTGGTATTTGTCGGTTATGCCTGTCTGGTCGGCGATGCAGTGGGCCAGATCCGACTGCGTAAAGCGCTTCTCCTCCAGATCGCGGCGATTGATGCGGCCCGTGAAGGCCACGGGCTGGAAACTGAAGCCGCTGATGCAATCGATGTTGTCAATGGCGAAACGTACCAAGTCGCCGAGTTGATGGTCGTTCACGCCCTTGACGATGGTGGGCACAAGAACAATCTTCAGGCCCACCTCACGACAATTCTCAATACAGGCCAGCTTCGTTTCCATCAGGCGCTGGCCGCGGGTGCGGAGATAGATCTCGTCCGTGAGACCGTCGAACTGTAGGTAGAGAGTGTGCAGGCCCGCTTCCATGGCGGCCTGGGCAAACTCCGGACGGGCGAAATTGATTCCGTTGGTGGCCGCCTGAAGGTGCGTGAAGCCGAGTTCGGTGGCCATGCGCAGCACGTCCAGGAAACGCGGGTACATGGTCGGCTCACCGCCGGAGAATTGCACCACGCGGTTGGGAACGGGACGCTGCGCGCGCAGGCCCTTCAGCATGTCGCATACCTGCTCGAAGGAAGGCTCGTAGAGATACCCGGCCGCGTTGGCGTTGGCAAAGCAAACCGGGCATGTCAGGTTGCAGCGATTGGTCAGGTCGACGTTGGAAAGAACCGTGTGCGACGTATGCAGCGAACAGAGACCGCAGTCGTCGGGGCAGCGCGCGGCGTTCAGGACGGCAGGGTTCTCCAGACCACGATTGTCGCCGAATTCCCACTCTTCCATCTTGAGGTAAAGGCGGGCGTCGGAGTAGATCTTGTCGCGGAAGTCGCCGTGCGCCAAACAGGTTTTCTCCATGTAAACGGCGCCATTCTCCTCGAAAAGGCGCGCCTCAATCACCTGCAGGCATTCGGGGCAGACGGATTGCGTCGTCTTGGGCAAACCCTTCTCGAGCGGCTCGATGGGCGAGCCGGCAAAAGTGGTTTTGGGCTGGATGATCTCAAAATCGCTCCGGCGGCGAGACTCGGTGGGTGGAGCTACGGTCAGAGTGGCCAAGATTCCTCCTGAAGAATGCGTATGATTGGCAGCGCACGCCCAACGAGCGTGCTGGTCCGGATTAGACCATTCTATGCTTTGAGCTGGAACAACAAACCCTCGGATGGTGAAATAGGGGTATTAAACGGCAACAAAACGGGGTTGAACTGACATGACAAATTATTCATTTAAAAGGACTTACTGACATTTTGTCCGACTCTACTTTGGGGGCTCTGGAGACGACCAACCTCGCACGGATTCCAGGCCTCGAGCATGTGAGGCCTCTCTATTTCCGGAAAAGGTTTTCGAAGGCGGCGCGAGCGTCCAGTGGCCTGGCGGATGAGGTCTCGCGTTCAATTGTGGCACGCGCCGAGTAGAAGTTGCAGTGGTTGCGGGCATCCTTCTTGGGGATGCGCGCGCTGACCGGTTGGGTACACTCGAAGCGGCTGGCGGAATCAAAGAAAGTGCACTGTTTGCAGCTATGCAGTTCAAAGCCACAGCGCGGGCACTTGCCCGTGTAATCAATGCCCGCCGGCAAGAGCGCGGCGCAGGAGGCGCAACGCACCACCTCTCGTTTGCCCGGCAAGTTGGGTGTTCGCGGGCCGAAGTTCTCAGGTTTCTGAGCGGGTTTGTGCTCGGTGCGTTCGCGGGCGCCTCCCGAGTCCATATACCCCCGCTGTCTGTACTTCCTGTCCATCCTCACTCCTTCCAGTTTGACGGCTGGTTAATTGGATCGCTGGATTGTTAATGAACCTATCATACGCTGGCCGGACGCTTCGCGCCACCAAGAAAAAAGGGGACCTGGCAGGCAGTGGTGAACTCTGAGATTCGTCCTGCTTCAGTAACCGAGCGTCTTGCGGACGAACTCGCGGCTGATTTTCCAGTCCTCGCGCAAGGGTCGCGTCAGTTTAAATCCCTGTTCGTGCGCGAGTTCGATCACCGCGTCACCCGCGAATGGGATCGCATGCAGCGCCTTGGCGATGCCGGCGTAATCCATGGTCCCTTCGCCCACGGCTTCGGACCACTTACCGTCCGCTTTCTGGTCGCGGATGTGCATAAACACGATCTGCTTGCCGTAGCGATGAATGAAGTCCACGGGATTAACCCCGCCGCGCACCAGCCAGTTCAGGTCCGGCCCCAGCTTGACGTCGGGGATGCGGGCGAGCGTGCCCTTGAGATCATGCAGGTCATTCTCGACTTCATACGTATGGTTGTGGAGGTTCAGAATGACCCCGTGCGACTTGCCGAGGGTGATGATCTTCCGGAGCACCTCCGCCTGCGCATCGAGTTGCTCAGGCGTCTTGGGCGCGGGCGCGCTGCCCACCGAGGTCCCCAGCGTGCGCCCGCCCAGCTTGGCGAGCCGCGGGATCACCAGCTCGGCGTCTTCCAGAATTGCGCTGTGCTTTGTACGGTCCCACATTTCACCACTGAAGGACGTCCCGAGAATGGGCAGCGCGTACTGCTGCGAAAGCGCGCCGATGTGTTCCACGGCATCGGGGTGCCGCAGGACG
>PMYF01000966.1:7483-7654 GCA_003171295.1 Acidobacteriota bacterium
TTCGCGGTTCCCGCACCAAGTGCCGCGCGCTTATCCGATACTCCCTCTCGCTTCTTCCGATTTGATGATTCCAGCATAACCATCCCCCTTTACGGATGACCGGGCTCAATAGGACTGAGGAGAGAAACGACTCTGATCACGGGTTGCCGCGCTGCGCCGGTCAGATCCAGT
>PMYF01000966.1:7786-14082 GCA_003171295.1 Acidobacteriota bacterium
CGCACGGCACGCCTGAAGGCGTGTCCTGACGAATTATTGAACGAACTTAGTTGACACGACACTAGCCATTGTCAGTAATTAAGTGGGACGCGGCACTACCACTATCACATTGGGGAACGCGGAGGAGGGCGGCACAAAATCACCGCTACGGTCTGGCAACTGCAGCATGGACGATTCCCAGGTTTGCGGGACGGGCGTCCAATCGCGCGAGATGAAGTCCGTAGTGGTAAGACCAATCAGGATGGCGAGCCACAGCAACGCTGAGAGCAGGACCGCGCGGATCAGGCGCGTACTCCAGCGCAGGTGCATAAAAAACAGCACCACGAGAGTGGCTTTGCAGCAGGCGATGGTGAGGGCCACGATGGTGTTCCACTGGCCCAGGTCAACAAATGCGACGCTCGTCGTCAGGGCGGTGAGCAGCAGCAGGGCGCCGAAAATCAGGAAGTAGGTTTTCTGCGCAACCACGTGACCCAGCATTCAGTATCGACCTCCAATCAGGTACAGAAGCGGAAACAGGAAGATCCACACGATGTCGACGAAGTGCCAGTAAAGGCCTGCGGCCTCCACGGCGTTGTAGCGCGCGGGCCCGAAGCGGCCCTTCCACGCGAGCACCAAGAGAACCATAAGAATTCCCAGCCCCACCACCATGTGCACAGCGTGCACGCCCGTCATAAGGAAGTAAAAGCAGAAGAACAGCTCGACGGATTTGGCGTGCGGTCCGGCGAAGGTGAAGTTCAGGCCGGGAGCAAGACCTTCCAGGTAATCGTGCCGCCACTCGAACGTCAGCTTGGTGAGAATGAACGCCAGTCCCAGCGCCAGAGTCAGAATCAGGAAGGTCACGAGCGCATTTCGTTTGCCCAGTTGTGCGGCACGCACGGCCAGTGCCATCGTCAAACTGCTGCAGATCAGGACGCCGGTGTTGATGGCGCCGAGTGTGACGTTCAGCAGGTGGCTTCCCTCGACAAACCCGGGGAGGTAGAGATGGCGATAGATGGTGTAACCTGCAAAGAGCCCGCCGAAGAACATCACCTCGGTAGCGAGGAAAACCCATATGCCAAGGCTGGCGGCCTCGTGTTGCTGCTCCAGGTCCTCGAACTGGTGCGCCAAGGCGCTCGCGGCGTGATGGTCAGCCAACGGAAATCTCCTTTGCTCCGTAAGCGTAGGCCTCTTCCGTCACCAGCGGTATCGCGTCGAAATTTTCGGTGGGCGGTGGAGACGGCGTCTCCCACTCCAGCCCTTTGGCGCCCCAGGGATTCGGCCCCGCCACCGGCCCGTACCGCATCGACCAGATCATGTAAACGAGGGGAATAAGATAGCCCACACCCAAGATCGACGCGCCTGCCGAGGACATCACGTTCAGCACCCAGAACTCCGGCGGATAGATAGCGTAGCGCCGCGGCATGCCGAGGTATCCCAACATGTACTGAGGGAAAAAAGTAAGGTTAAAACCGATAAAGATGATGGCGGCAGCCAGACGCGCCCAGCGGTCGGGATAGAGGCGGCCCGTGATCTTCGGCCACCAAAAATGAATGCCGCCCAGGTACCCCATCACCGCGCCGCCCACCATGATGTAGTGGAAATGGGCGACTACGAAATAGGTGTCGTGCACATGAGTGTCCACCGCGAGGGTTGCCAGGAATAGGCCCGTCAGCCCACCCATGGTGAACAGGCCGACGAAGCCCAGCGCGTAGAGCATCGGCGCCTGATAGGAAATGGAGCCCTTGTACAGCGTGGCCATCCAGTTGAACACTTTGATCGCCGAAGGGATGGCCACCGCAAAGCTCAACGCCGAAAAGATAATGCCGGCGTAAACCGATTGCCCGCTCACGAACATGTGGTGACCCCAGACGAGAAAAGAAATCGCCGCAATGGCCACGCTCGAGAACGCCACAAAGCTGTAACCGAAAATGCGCTTCTTCGAGAAGCACGTCACGAGTTCGCTGACTACACCCATGGAGGGCAGAATCATAATGTAGACCGCCGGGTGTGAGTAAAACCAGAACAGGTGTTGGAAGAGAATGGGGTCGCCGCCCACCGCCGGATCGAAGAGGCCCACGTGGAATAGCCGTTCCATTCCCACCAGCGTCAGCGTGATGGCCAGCACGGGAGTCCCCAGAATCTGGATGATGCTGGTCGCGTAAATGGCCCAGAGAAACAGGGGCATGCGGAACCAGGTCATGCCCGGCGCGCGCATTTTGTGAATGGTGACCACGAAATTCAGGCCGGTGAGGATTGACGAGAAGCCAGCGACGAACACTCCCAGGGCCGCCGACATCACATTGGTGTTGACGTAAGTCGTACTCAACGGCGTGTAAAAAGTCCAGCCCGTATCCACGCCACCCGCGATCACCGCGTACATGGTCAGCGCGCCGCCCGCCATGAAAATGTACCAGCTCAACAGGTTTAGGCGTGGAAAGGCCAAATCGCGCGCCCCGATCATCATGGGCACCAGGAAATTTCCCAGCACGGCCGGAATGGAGGGAATCATGAAAAAGAAAACCATGATGATGCCGTGTGTGCTGAAAAGCTTGTTGTAGGCGGCGGGTTCGACCAGCGCGCCATTGGGCTGAATCAGGTTCAGCCGCATCAGCGTTGCGGCGAAGCCCCCCACAAAGAAAAACAGCGTGATCGACGCAAGATACAGCAGCGCGATCCGCTTGTGGTCCGTCGTGAGCAACCACGATTTAAGGCTGTAATCGACGTTCAAATAGTTCCTGGGAGTTTCAGAATCCACCGCTGCGCTTGCCATTATTTCGATGCCTTCCCTTCCTGCGGACCCAAGGACCTGATGTACGCGATCAGTTGCAGCAACTGCTCCTCCGTCACCTGGCCCTTGAAAGTGGGCATGATGGGCGGGTAGCCCGCCACGATCTTGGCAGAGGGATAAAGAACCGACTCGCGCAGATAGGCGTCGTCAGCCACGACAGTCGATCCGTCACCCAGTTTCACCGGCTTGTTGTAGATTCCCACAAGCGACGGTCCCTTCCCGGTCCCGTGGCAGGTGATGCAGGAGAGTTGGTCGTAAAGCTTCGCCCCTGCCTGGGGCATGGATTCGCCGCGGATCCCACCGCTTAACCACTGCTCGTATGCGGCAGGTTCCATCACGATCACCTCACCCCTCATCAGCGAGTGGTTGACGCCGCAGTACTGGTCGCAGAAGATGTGGAATGTGCCGGTCTCGGTCGCCTCAAACCACAGCGATGTATACATGCCGGGCACCACATCCTTCTTGACGCGGAACGCGGGCACGGAAAAATCGTGGATGACGTCCTCGGACGTCATGGTGAGCTTGATGGGCCGGTTCACGGGCACGTGCAACTCGTTAATCTCCTCCACTCCCTCAGGATGCTGCAGCTTCCACATCCACTGCTTGCCCACCACGAAGATTTCCGTCGCGGCCGCGGGCGGGCGTGAGTTCTGGATGAACAGGCTTGTACCCCACAGAAAGATGATGACCACCAGCCCCAATGGAATCGCGGTCCAGACAATCTCCAGCGGAATGTTCCCCTCGATTTGTGTCGCTTGTTCCTTCTCCGAGCGGCGCCGGTAGCGAAGCACGAAGAAGAGGATGGTGAGAAAGATCAACGCCGTGAAGAACAGGTCAATCGCGGTGAGGAAGTAGTAAAGATGATCCACCCCGCGCGCGATGGTGGAGGCTTGCTCCGGCCTGATGGGAAACCCATGCCACATATTTTTCATTCACCCTGATCGTCCGGCTGCGGGAGACTTCGAGCGCGTGCCCGTCCGAACCCTGGCGCGCGCTCAGGCGCCGGCGTGCCGTCTGCCCCGCGAAAGCGCAAAAATCATCGTCCCCAGCGAGAGGAGCGTCACCAGGCCCGCAATCTTCATTACTCGCGAAACGATAATGCCGTACTTGCCGGTTACCGGATCATACTGGCAGCAGTAAAGCAGCACGGCATCAACCGGACTCCCGATCTTCTCGTCCGAAGCTTCCACCAACGCCAGCCGCACGTCGCGTGCCACATACTGAATCCCATAAAAGTATCGCGACACCTTCCCTTGCGGCGTCAACACCATGATTCCCGTCGCGTGGGCAAACTGCCGCGTCTTCGGATCGTAGTTGTAGTGAAAACCCATGGCCTGCGTCAGCGCCCGAATCGAAGGCTCGTCACCCACCAGGAAATGCCAGCCGTGCCTGGCGCCGGGCCGCCCATAGAGACCGGCGTAGATGCCTTTCTTCGCCATGGCCAACTCGGGCTTGTCGCTCGGATCGAAACTCACGGTCACCACTTCATATTGCTCGCCGATGTTGAACTTCACATCGCGCAGCGCGTTCAGGAGCCCGTTCTCCGCCATCGTACACAGCATCGGGCAAGTGTAATAAACCAGCGAGAGGATCACAGGCCGCTTGCCGAAATAGGACCCCAGCGTCACCGGCTGGCCGGTTTCATCGCGAAAGTTCAAATCCAGCGGGACCTGCTCGTTCAACCGCTGGTCGATCCCCACGCCGCGCAACTGCGGCGGCGTGACGGCAGCGTTATCCTGTCCTGCCGCCCACCCGGCGAAGGCGGGCAGCAACACCGCGAGTTGCGCTGTCACCAGCACCGTGCGTAGGAGCCTCGGGGTTCTCCTCACGCGCGGGTTCGTCTCACCTCTGGCAACGGTCTGCATCTTCATTTCTTCCCTTCCATTCCCGCGGGAGCGAGTGCGGCCGCGTGATCCGCGGGCGGCTCCGCAGGCTGCGGCGTTTTTGCATTCCCGCCTTCCGCCGGGCTGGCGGATCGAACGGGATAGCCGTTTTTCACAAGGATATCCATCGCCCGGTCAATCGGAATTCTCACGATGTGCGCGTCTTGATCAACCCACGCGTAACTGCTCAAAATCCCGTCCTGGTCGGCGCGATAGCGCCTCATGTCCTGCGGCGCCACCGTCTGCAAGCGCGGCTCGGGGGGCAATCGTCGAGAGTTCTCGAAGGGCGAAGCCGGCGGTTCCAGCGGTTGGTGGCGGACGAAGAAGCGGAAAACGACGGCGCTGGCCACCACCCCGAAGATCACAAGTCCCGCCACGCCTCCGGCAAAGGCGAACAGTCGTCCCATACTCACGTCGGAGTCTTCGTAACCGCGCTTGCTGTTCTCTGCTCCTCTTATAGGTTTATGCATGTTGCGCAGTTTCCTTCAGGCGTGGATCGTGCCTCGGCAGCAGTGGCCTCCCTTGCAGGTGCGCCGTAAACCGCCACACCCACAGGCCGCCGATACCCAGAAATGCCAACCCGTCCGTCAAATGGAACTCCGGGCCCGCGCGCTCGAAGGCGGGCACGGTCAGCCAGAAAATATCGACCACGCTCATCACGACGAGGCCCCCTGCCACCCAGGCCAGAATCCGCGCCCGGCGCTTCACGAAGCGCGAGAGCAGCAGCAGGAACGGCACCGCGAAATGAAAGACAATTAACGCCAACGCCACCCACGCCCAACCACCCTGAGAGCGGCTCAGGTACCAGGGAATTTCCTCCCGCAGGTTGCCGGCCCAGATAATCAGGTACTGTGAAAACGAGAGGTAGGCCCACAACATGGTGAAGGTCAGCAGCAGATTGCCGTAGTCGTTCAGCAGTTGCGGCGAGACGATGTCCGCGAGCGGTTTTTGTTTTGAAAGCAGGATCACCACCAGCGTCACGAACGCCATGGCCGCCAACGCGTCCGTCACCATGAAGATGAATCCGTAGATGGTCGAGAACCAACTCGCCTCAAGCGACATCACCCAATCCAGCGAAGCGAAGGTTACAGTCAGACCGTAGATCAGGAGGCCAGGCCCGCTCAGCCGCTGCAGGCGCTGCGCCAGGCCGGGGTCGCCGGTCTCATCCTGCCGTTGCGACCAACGCCTCAAGAAGTGGGTGAGAAGAATCCAGGCGGCAAAGTAAATTGCCGTGCGCGCGATGAAAAATGGCGCATTGAGATAAGGATGCTTGTACTGCAGGAGCGGATCAGCCTCAACCTTGCTCGGGTCGGCCCAGCTATAGAGCAGCGGCAGCCGGAAAAGAATCGGCAGAATCAGGGCCGCCATCAGCCAGAAGGTCCCTGTCCCCGACTCAAGCAGGCGTCGCAGTGAAAATCCCCAAGTGCCGCCGATCACGTGCTGGAGCATCAGCAGGGCGGAACAGCCCAGCGATACGCCAATCCAGAAAATGAAGGCGACGAGATAAGAGCGGAGGAACTGGGTGGGATTGTGCAGGCCTGCCACAAACGACAGGGCCAGCGCCAGCGCGCCCACGGCCAGCGCGATTCTCTCCAGGCGTTCCATCCCGGGTTGGGGTGTTTCCGTCATGTTCATTTCGCTTCGCC
>PMYF01000514.1 GCA_003171295.1 Acidobacteriota bacterium
GAAGTCAGGGAGTCCCTGCAACTCCTCGATGACGGCAAACACATCCTGGCGGCAGACCAGTACAGCCTCTGGCTGCTGGACCTGGGGCCGGAGCCAACACGCGCCTCGATCGGCAGCGGCAAAAATCATTCGGCTGTGACTGAACAATGAAGCCTTGCCCGTTCTATTTAACCCCAGCGTGGATCGGGACCGACACTCGGCGGGCAGAATCCAGTTTTGGCTTGCCCTGGGAGCCACTTCGCGTGCTGGTGCTGGGCGAAGCCGAGTTGCGAGTTCTTGCCGAGCCAGTTCAGAACCAGCCATGAACAAGTTCGCGCTCCTCCTCGTTTGCCGACCATTGGCCGGTGGCGGTCTGGTCTGGCTGCTCCTCCGATGGTTGAATGCACCCCGCCGGACAAGGTGGTGTTCTCGACTCCCGCTTCAACGTGGGCTGATCCTGGCAGCAGCTCTGCCGGCTATCCTCCTGACCGGCCTGACCGCCCTGGCCGCGCCCTCGCCAGCCTCTGTCCGCGTCGCCTTGATGGATTTCTCCACCGACGACAACTCCTGGCGCAGCGCGCAGGCCGCTGTCAATTTCACCAGTCTGCTTCAGATTCGACTCGCCAGCGAGCCGGGGGTGGAATGGGTCGAGCGCGCCCAGCTTGATCTGGCCAGGCAGGAACTCAAGTTGTCGGAGATGGAACTGATCGGCGGCGCGTCGCCCATTCGGCGCGGCAAGTGGGCCAAAGCCGACTGGCTGGTCACCGGCCAGTTCTCGCTCGACGATAAGAACCAGCGCACCTTGTCTCTTGAAATCACCGACCTGCAACACGCCGACGTGCTGGCCAGCCGAACCATCACGTTCCCCGGGAATTCTACCACGTTGATTCAACCCGCTCAGGATCAGGTCGAGTTGGCCGCCAACGCTTTGCATCAATTGCTGGCTGCGGCCCGCCAACGCCAACAGGAAACCGAAGGCCAGATTATCGTCGCCCCGTTGTTCCTGGTGAATCTCAGCGACTTCGGCTTCGGCCAGGGCGAGGAATCGCTTGAGCGCGGGTTTTACGAAGCGTTGGAACGTGCCGCCACCACGAACCGGCATCTGCGGTTTATCCGATTCCCCAAGGCTTACCGGGCGATGGACGAGTCGGAGATGGTGTTGGATGGTCTAGTCGAGGCGGACCCACAGGCGTGGCTGCAAACCGCCGACCTCTACGTTTGGGGTACTTATGCTGCCACGAATTCCCGTTCCGGCACCACTTTCCAGCCCATGCTCGAGTTCACCTTGCACATGTGGGATGGGGCATCGCGGCTGCATACCTTCAGGGAAAAGACTCCCGTGACGCTGGGCGGCGGCCTGCCACCCGACGTGGCGGTGGCGATGCTGAATCGGATGGTCAACCGGGTCCTCGCCCAGGCGCGACGGCAAACGCCCGTGGGGGACTCTCTCGCGATGCGGCGGGAAATCGCCGAATCAATCTCTCAAGCGTATCTCCGGCTTGCCGGCCCGACGCATTCTCCCTTGGGCCTGCATGACGACGCGAAATTCGCGCAAGCGGTCCACATGCTGGAGACGGCCTGCTTCTTTGATCCCGACAACGCCAATCTGCACGCGCAGCGAATTACCTGCCGATGGGGCTGGTGGATGGACTTTCGTTCCAAGGTGAAGAACCCGTTCTGGTCCTATTGGCGCCGGAGCCGGGCCTGGGGCAAGTATGTGGACCGGTTCGGCCTCCAGCCCGTGACCACCCCGCTGCCCTTCCCGTATGGAATGCAGGGCATTCCCGGAAACTACGTCGGCTCACTGGAAGACGTATTAGGCAGGTTCCCGCAGCTATACGATGAGGACGAAGAGCAGCAGCAGCATGGCGTGCATACGGCGCTCATGGAGGCACAAGCGCGTGGATTCCCCAAGGACATTCCGAGAGAGGTGGTCCTGAAATGGAAGGCGGAGGTCGAAGCCGAACTCGCGGACCGCAAGAGGCGAGCAAGTCAATACGCCCAGTCCGCCGCTTCAGTCACCAACAACCTCTCCAAGGCGCCCTCGAAGAGCCTCGCGCCCCTCGCCGTGCGCCAACCGCCGTCGTCACCGACTAAAACCGCCACGCTCACGACCCCTGCCAAGGCGGCCAGCGCCCCGCAGGGCCCGTTCGGCATGCCGAAACGCATCTCTCCCCCCGCGTGGCTCAAAGATTTCAAAACTCAGTTCAGGTGGTTCGAACTCTATCCGCCGCGGGGTTTACCCGCGGAACAGAAACCCGACGCCCGGGAGTTTCAATTCCCGCCCCAGTTCGAGGTTCGGGCCGTTCTCCAGGTCGCCCCTGGTCCCGGCAAGCTGCTGATCCTTGCGATGGATGAACGCTCCGCGCCCACCAGCGATGCCACCCCTGACTTGGCTGCGGAGATCCTCAACCAACGCAGACGCCTCTGGAGCCTTGATCTCGAGGGCCAAAACCCGGTGTTGTTTGAGCCAGCCCAGCTCCCGGGCGATATCCATTCCTTCCTGCTCGAGAATGACCGTTTGTGGGTAGCCGGTCAAACCCTCGGCTGCCTGGACCTCAAAACCCGCGGGTTCCGCCAGTTCGGATTGCGTGAAGGCCTCACCTCGCCGGCAATCCACTCGCTGGCCTTTGCGGGTGGGCGCCTCTTCGCCACCGGCGATGCCTTCCGGCTTTACCAACTGGAACCGGGCGCGTCCCAATGGCAGGAACTGAAGCTGCCGCAGGCGAGTCTCTCAATGGGCACAGACATCCCCTGCCTGGTAGCCGGAAACCGCCGCTGGTTGGCATACGTCGCCGACTCCGCCTTGCTGTACGACCACGCCTCGGCCACCTGGACCAACCTGGAGGAGTTGCAGCACGTTCATTGTGTGGCAGCCGACGAATCCTGCTTCTGGTTCGGGGGCTATCGAGGCCTGCACCGCTACGATTTGGAAACCCGGGCGCTCGAGAGTTGGCAGCCGCCGACCGCCATCCAGGGCTTCAACACGTTCTCCCTGGGGTCTTATCAATACCTCGGCCAGCCACGCGTACCCGCAGAGGCAGTGGACGGAATGTCCAGAACCATCCAGGGCTTCTTAAAGGGGCTGCAGAAGCAGCGTGCGCTCATTCATCAGGAGAAGCTGAACCATAAGGGTGCGATTGACCCTCTGCACTTGAACTATCGCATGCCCGAGGACGTCACAGCCCTCGCGCAGGACGGCGACTTTCTGTGGATTGGAACAAGCAGCCAATCCGGCAACTGCCTTCTGGTCCACAAACCCAGTCTTTCCCTAGTCAGTCGGTGCTCGGTGGACGGAGGGATAACCTGTCTGTCAGTTTCAGGCCGGGACTTATGGGTGGGCGCGGCTTTCGGAAAGCAATTGCTGACGCGCATCGAAAGGCAGCCCCTGCTCTCGACCCCGCGCTCCCAGTGGCTGAGCCTCATCATATCCCCGGAGGAGCGCTCGCGACTTGTCCACGGCATGAGCACCCGTGACCAGGCCATGTACGCCTTTTATGCCGGTGACGATGCCACGGTAGCGCAATTGCTGGGGCGCGTGAACCCCGCGAAGGCGAGCCTCGAAGAAATGTTCCTCCTGGCCTTTGCCTACGATGCGTCCGGCCTGGACAAACCAGACCTGGCACGAGAGTGGTATAATCGCATCGCCTCCCGTTATCCCGATTCCCCGTGGGCGAAGTCCGCCCAGGAATTCTTCGCTGCAAGTGAGGAGACCCACAAACTGAAAGAGCGCCAAGACCGGCTGCTCGCTAAATACGACCAGAACCGCGATGGTGTCCTGGATCAGGCGGAGAGACTGGTCATGGAGCACGACCCCGCCTATCAACGCGAAGAGAACTTCCTCCGGCAGGAACGGCTCAATGCGCAGTTGCAGGAGATATTCAAGAAGGCCGATCGTAACGGCGATGGCCGACTGGACCGGGCCGAATTGGTAGCGCTCCGAAACACGGTGCTGGCCTGGTCCGAAGCGCCTCCCGAAATGCTCGCGGGCCGAAAGATCCCGGTGGCGCCGCTGCTGACCAAAGACTTCCCGACCGCTGCTCAGATCCTCAAGAAATACGACGCCAATAAAGACGGCGCGCTGGACGCGGCAGAGTTCAAGGCCCTCGCCGTGGATATACAGAAGAAAGCCCAACTGCAATAATCCCAGTTGTTCGCAAGCTACGAGGATTTCCGGTGCCAACGCGCAGACCCGACAGAATCATGGCGGGACAGAATCATACTGCCCCTCTTATGCGGGGCTGCCGTCAACGAATCTGGCATCGCTCCGCATGATTCTGTCCTGCTATGATTCTGTCCTTTTCCAATCGGGTGCGGCGTTGCCGCGCTGTGTTGCACTGCAATAGCCGTGATTGCTCGCAGGCTGCGAGCAAAGCTAACGGAAGATCTGCTGACAGAAAAATGAGGGACAGAAAGATAAACCGGGATCCCATTTTTTGTCCCGCTATTTTTCTGTCAGTTCTTTCGGCATCGTTGCGGCTTTGCCGCGCCGTGCTCTTTGTGGTCGAACTGCTCCGTTTAGGCTGAATGCATACCCAACGGCGATCCCGGCACTACTCAAGCATGTTGGTTAGCTGTCGGGCTTTGCCTCCTCATGCTTCTCAGCGTCGTGCTTCTGATTGGGAATTGTCCAAACCCCGAAGGCTGCAACCCCTTCAGGGTTGACACCTTCTTCTTAACAATACCCAGGGTAGCCCGTGACTCGCAACCCTGGGTTACTCGATAATGGTTCCGACCTTGCGAAGCGGGTCTATCCTGCCATCGACGAACTCTTTCAACTGCTCAGACCATGAAAGGAGGTCCGCTGAGCAACGCTTAAAGAGCTCCCGGAGCGTCATGTCGAGCTTTCTGCCGTCAGATGCTGCTTTTGGCTTGAACGTGAAGAAGCCCTTTGTTGTCGGCGGGGATGGCGCAAATCTATTCTGCAGCTGATCCTTTATGCACACATGGTGGTACCATATCCAGTAGAAGAACGAGAACCGCACTACGGCAACCGCAACCTTCGTGCGCGGAATGACCACCTCTGCGCTGTTGAACTCGATCATGACTGCAGAAGTGTTGTTGGTGAATTCCTGATTGAGTTTGCTCGTACCCATGTCCTGATGAAGCTGGTTCCATGAAGGACCGTCAAGTTGGTCCAGTGGTTTCCTCTCGGAGACGGAAAGGGTAAGGGCAGGATGGTGGAATGAATCAGCAAGGGCTCGGATTGCGGTCTGCGCTGTCTTTGAAACCGTCTCCAATTCCTGTGCATCGGTAAACGTGAGGTTGCGGGCGTCGCGAGGTGTTTGAGCGAGATGTCTCTCGATTGCGATTTCGAGTGCGTCGAAAGGGTTGTCAGCTACAGATGAATCCACTCGTGCCGCCTTCTTGGTGACAGACAATACGACAACGCCGGATAAATCGGATTGTAGATGCGGGGTTTGCTTTTGGCTTTGTTGGTCGCACCATATGCCGACGCTTGTTCGTACGTAGTCAACAAGACGGTCAAAAGTAACCACGCCTTCGTCATTCGCGGCCTTACCCTCAAGCCCTTCGCACAAATAATAGCTGAATATTCCGTGATTGAGTTCGCCTGATTCATGGGCGACTTCACCGCTGGAACATGATGAAAGACTTGCCCATCCGGAACCTGCAAACATCAAAGCATCCTCAAATCCTTTGGTCATTCGTGCCATTACTGTGCGCGTATCCCCAAACGATGACCGGCAGGCGTCGAAAATACGTAAGATGGTCTTTGCTTTAGATTTTCCAAGGATATCGTTCATGTCCGCGACCTTGACGCCCGTGTGGCTCAACACATCCATCATCGTGTCGCAGGAAAGAAGGTAGGGGTTCTTTGAGACTTCCACACCGTGGCCGGCAAAGAATACAAGAATTAGATCATCGGGACCGGCCGCATCGGACACGTATTGTAGCTTTTGAATAACGTTTCCCCGTGTCGGGTCGAAACACTTAAACTCTGTCGGAACTGCGGGAACGTCATTTGCCAACAGGTATACCTGATCCTTTTTGAACTCTCCGGTGGCGACCAGCGCCTGCGCCAGCCGGAGTGCGTCATTTTTTGCACACGGCAGGTTTGCTATCTGATCGTCGTGGTAATGCGATACACCAACAACTACTGCATATCGTTTTCCGTTGTTCATACGTTTCCCCTTCGGTCATCAATATCGGCCCAACAGAATAAATGGGACAAGGTCACCCGTGCAAAGACGAAGAGCTAACGACCCCAACCATATAGAGCGATTCTGCCCTTTAACGACAAGGAGGCAAGCGGAATCCACCCCATTTCCGGAACACCTCTTAAAAGCCGGTGAGGCCCGCAGACCGGCTTTGTCTTTGCATCGTTAGGGCTACGTCGGAAAAGGACCAAGAGCCTGGACTGGCCCCCCGACCTCGTTGGCGTCGCCAGGAATGGGGCAACACGCCCTCGATCTGCGCCCTCTTCCGTGTCCAAGACACGTTTTGCCTTGAGCCATCAGCAAGCCACCATCAAGGCACCAGCTAAGCACCATCTCAGCCCACCCCCAGTGTCCCAGTTTAGGACACTTGGGGAAACGGAACATCCAACAACCAACATCCAACACCCAACATCGAACGCTAATTGGACCTCCAACCTGGAATCTTGCAAGGCCGGGTAAAGCCACGCCGAGGCGAAGGTTGAAGGCAGAATGCACAATGCAGAAAGGCGGGCCATTTGCCATCGGCTATTTGCAATCTCCAAGTACGGCCACCCTGAGGCCACCCCCAGGCCATCTGGTAGCCAACCGG
>PMYF01000700.1 GCA_003171295.1 Acidobacteriota bacterium
GGCAACTTCTCTTTCGGCGACTACTTCAAGAAGCAGGCGATTCCCTGGGCATGGGAACTAATCACCAAGGAATTCGCCATCCCGCGCGAGAAACTCTACGTAACGGTTTTTCGCGAGGACGACGAGGCGGAGGGAATCTGGGCGCAGGACGTCGGCGTGCCGCGCGACCGCATTTTCCGCCTGGATGAACACGACAACTTCTGGCAGATGGGCGACACCGGCCCTTGCGGGCCGTGCTCAGAGCTTCATTACGACCTCGGGCCTGCGGCGAGCGACGCCGGTCACACCGACTGCAAATTCCCTTGCGAGTGCGGCCGCTACGTCGAACTGTGGAANNGGCGCGGGCCTGGAGCGCCTGGCGAGCGTCCTGCAAGGTAAGTTATCCAACTTTGAAACCGATCTTTTCCGCCCGCTTATCGATGAAGCCGCGGCGCTCGCCAACGTCGAATACGGCGCGAACCACGACACGGATGTTTCACTCCGCATCATTGCCGACCATGCGCGTTCTGCTGCGTTCCTGATTTCCGATGGCGTCCTGCCCTCAAACGAAGGCCGCGGCTATGTACTGCGCCTCATCATGCGCCGCGCGCTCTACCACGGCCAAACGCTGGGCCTAAACGAGCCATTCCTTTTCAAAATCAGCAGCCGCGTCGTGGACATGATGAAGGATGCGTACCCCGAACTTGTCCAAACCGCACAGCACGTCGCCAAGGCGATCAAGATTGAGGAGGAGCGCTACGCAAACACGACGAGGGCTGCATTGGCTCGGCTCGAAGACACAATACTGCGTTATGGAGAAAAGGAAGAGGTAACTCTTCGAACATACAGGTCAGCCGGAGCTGCTTTCCGTAAGGTGGCCAGGGCAAAGACCGAAGCAGCAATGCGAGCTGGAAAGACACCGCAATTGCCGGAGGGTACGGCAACGTGGGTTCCACGCGACCAACTGTTTATGTTCCACGACACGTATGGCTTGCGACCGGACTTCGTAGAGAACATCCTCAGCACGGTGGAGGGAGCGAGTGTTGACCGGCTCGGCTACGAAGCCGAAATGCAGAAGCAGCGAGAGCGGGCGCGGGCCAGTTGGAAGGGGGCCGAGAAGAAAGCAGCCTCGCCGGTGTTCTTGAAGCTGGCAGAAGGTGGCAAGACGATCTTTGACGGCTACGGACAGACCACTTCCGAAAACTGTAAAATCGTGGCGCTGCTCCAAAAGGACGAGCTAGTGAACGAGGTAACGCCCGGCGCCAAGGTCGAGATTGTTCTCGACCACACACCGTTCTATGCCGAAGCGGGCGGCCAAGTGGGAGATGTCGGTCACGTCCTCGCTCGCGCGGGCGACCACGAAGTCGCGCACATCACGAACACGTACTTTCCCGTCAGCGGTTTGATCGTCCACAAGGCCGAAGCGCACGACACGCTGCATGTGGGCGATCTCGTGGCCGCGAAGGTGGACACGGAGCGCCGCGATTCGATCCGCCGCAACCACACGGCCACGCATTTGCTCCACGCAGCACTTAGAAAGACTCTGGGGACGCATGTGAAGCAAGCTGGGTCGCTGGTGGCGCCGGACCGGTTGCGGTTCGACTTCACGCACTATGCGGGGCTCGACCCCCAGGACCTGCTCGATATCGAAGACTTGGTGAACGAGCACATTCTGGAAAACGAACCAGTCGCGACGACCGTCATGGATCTCGACACGGCGGTGAACACGGGGGCCATGGCGCTGTTTGGCGAGAAATATGCCGACCAAGTCAGGGTGCTCACGATCGACGACTTCTCAAAAGAGCTTTGCGGCGGCACGCACGTGCGGCGCACGGGCGACATCGGACTCTTCAAGATTATCTCCGAAGGCAGCGTGGCCGCGGGCACGCGCCGCATCGAGGCTCGGACCGGCACCGGCGTACTCGCAGAGATGAGAAAGGCCAGCGAGACGCTGGCGCTACTTTCCGAAGCGCTGCATGCGAAGCCCGACGGGCTGATCGAGGCCATCGAGAAGCTCACCGAAAGTGAGAAAAAGCTCCGCAAGGAACTGGGAGCGCAACAGATGAAGCGCGCGGCTTCCACAGCCAGCGACTTGGCTGGGCAGGCGCGCGAGGTCAAGGGGGTGCGCGTGGTCGCGGCGCGCGTGGAAGTGACGGACCGTTCCGCCCTCCGCCAGATGGTGGATGACCTGCGCGTGAAACTTCAATCCGGCGTAATCGTGCTAGGCAACGTGGCGGACGGGAAGGTTTCACTCATTGCGGCGGTGACGAAAGACCTGACGGGCAAGCTCGACGCAGGGAAGATCGTGAAGCAGGCGGCGACATACGTGGAGGGCTCCGGCGGCGGGCGCAAAGACCTTGCGGAAGCCGGCGGCAAGAATCCCGCCAAGCTTGACGAATCCTTGCAGGCGGTTCCCTCGATTGTGGCGGGATTGCTCGTAGAAAGCTGATTGTGGCGCCGCACAGCGTCACTGGGCTACGCGGCGGAAACCGCTTCCATGACCGCGCGGGGGTGAACTGGCCGGTCCTGGGGATCTTTCTGAATCATCCACATCACCAGGCGCGTGACGCTGCGTGGAATATTTAATTCCGGGCGAACGCGGTCAACCCCGAGTGGGATTTCCTGCACCTGCTTCAAGGCGATTTCGATCCCACTACCTTCAAAGGGCCGGCATCCGGTCAGCATTTCATAAAAGACGATTCCCAGCGAATAGATGTCGGATTGTGGCAGGTAGGGCTGCCCGGAAATTCTCTCCGGCGACATATAATGCAACGGCGCCAGCCACTCTGACGGCAGGTCCGGGTCGGAGAGTTCGGGGATGGCCCCTTTCACCCGATCGAGACTGAAATCCAGAATCTTCGTCTGCTCGATCTTCTGTTGCCGCGCCAGCAGGATATGCTCCGGCTTGATGTCGCCATGCATCATGCCCAAGCTGTGGCCGGTATCGAGCGCGAAGGCAATCTCCCAAATGATGCAGCAAGCGCGCGAAACTTCCAGAGGAGCCTCCGCCTCGATTACCTGCCGCAGGTTGGGTCCGCTCACGTATTCCGTCACGAGGAACAGCACGCCGTCTTGAGCCCGGCCGAGGTCGTAGGTCCGGACCACATGCGGATGGTCGAACTGCCGCATCCGCTGGCAGTACTCCCCCAACCGGTTGATGAGTTCCGGCCCGGGCGGATTCCAGGGCGTGACCAGCTTCAGGGCGCAGACTTCACCGGAACCCGAATCCAGCGCAGTGTAGATGGGTCCCAGCCGGACTTCCGCAATCTTGTCGAGGGTTTTATACCGGCCGGAAATCAAGCTCCCTGCCTTCCAACCTTCGAAGTAGGCCGGAACCGTGGTGGCCGCGGTGGACGATCGCTCCCCTGCGCCGAGAGGGATGATGGCCGGTGCTGGAGCGAGCGCCTGGATCTCTTCTTCGCAGTCCGCAATCGCCTGAATCACGGCGCCGGCGTCCATGGGACGCTGAGTGCGATCCTTCTCGAGCATCGCCATGACGAGGTCAGCGAGGCGCGCAGGAATCCGCAACTCGGAGGCATGGTCGTGCAGCCGGCGCGGCGCCTGGCTGACGTGCGCCAGGAACCACTCCGCTTGCGAATCGGCTGCGAGCGGCAGCCCGCCCGTGAGCATCTCATAAAATACGATTCCCAGCGAATAGAGATCGGAACGGCCGTCGATTTCCCATTGCTGCACTTGCTCCGGCGACATGTATTCCGGAGTGCCGATGGCGAAGAAAGTCCCGCCGCCCGCCAAAGACATGGCAGCCGCCTCATTCTTGAGCTGGCCCTCGCGGAGTTTGGTAATACCGAAATCCAGCACCTTGACGCGCTCGCCCGCCTCATCTTTCACTAGGCCGATGTTTTCGGGTTTGATGTCGCGATGAATGATGCCCAGATCATGGGCCGCGGCAAGTGCCGAGGCGACCTGTTTGACGATCGCACACGCGCGCTGCACGGACAACGGCGCTTCGCGCTCGATGACCTCGCGGAGCATGAGCCCGTCAATAAACTCCATCACGATGAAGGGGCGGCCGTCCTCGGTCTCATCGACGTCCTCCACCTGGACGGCGTTCGGGTGCCGCAGCCGGCGGGTCACAATCGCTTCACGCAAAAAACGGCGGACAAATTCCTCGCCCGACCGGAGCGAGGGATCCATCACCTTCAACGCCCGCACCTCGTTGAAGAGAAGGTGGAGCGCCTTGTAAACGCGACCCATCCCGCCCCTGCCGACCTGCTCCAGCACGCGATATTTGTGGCGAATCGTCGTGCCGGCTGCATACGCCGAGGCGTCTTCCAATTCCGCCCCATCCAGGGGGCAGAAGGATAATTCATCCGGATATGGCGTTTGACAGGAAAGACACCGTTTCATCGTTGGCGTCCGCGGTGAGTGCACCAGAGTACATCACGAAGCGCGGAATAGCAAACCTGCGCTTAACCCGGGCCTCGCCCGCCCGGCGAGCCGCGAGAACCTCTGGGAATGCCTCTCGTTTGCTCTGCGTTCCCTTGCCAGTGATTCAGGGACACCGGGAATGCGGTTAGAGCTTCCGCCCCTCCAGGCTCCCCACTTCCTCGTACATCGCCAGGATATTCTCGGGCGCAGTATCGATTTGAATGTTGTGGGTGGGGGCGAGGATGTAGCCGCCGTCGCGGGCCAGCACATCGATGCGCTGCCTCACCACCCGGCGGACTTCTTCCGGACTTCCCTGCGGCAGTGTACTCTGCACATCCACTCCCCCGTGAAAACAGAGACGATCGCCAAAACTGGCCTTTATTTCCTGCGGGTCCATTTGATCAGCACTGAACTGCAGGACGTCAAGCACATCCACGCCGATCTCGATCAAAGCGGGAAGGAAAGGCCGGACAGCGCCGCAACAATGGTACATCACCCGCGAACCCAGCTCGTGAACACGACGATTGAATTTCTCATGATGCGGGGCGATCAGATCTCGCCAAGAGCTGAGGGACATCAGCATGCCATGTTGGTGGGCAATATCGTCGCTCATCCAAATCAGGTCGAGGCGCTCCCCTGCGGCGGCCAAGACGCGCTCCAGCATTCCAGTATAGAACCGCGCGACATGGCGCATGATTTCATAGGCGATGTCAGGCTCGACCGCCATGTCCATGAAGAACTGCTCCATGCCCCGCAAGTACCAGGCAATTTCGAAAATCCCCCCCGGGTCGCCGAATTCTTCTAGGGCGATCGCATAGCTTCCCTGCGCATCCATGGCCTTGATCTCATCCGCCAGGGCCGCAGCATCCCACCACTCCGGTTGCGGCCACGCAAACGAGGCCAGTTCGCCCGCGTCCTTCACGCCAGCCAACGGGTGGTGGATGATTTCATCGTACGTCCCATGCTCATGCGGCACCGGACGGCGCCGCACGCCCCAGGCGTCCGTCCAACTGCCGTCCGCATGCTGGCGCAAAGGCGGGCCGACATAAGGTTGGCGGGGATGACGCAAGTCGATCCCCAGATGGCGCAGCACTTCTTCATTTTCGGTCATTCCCAAACGACTCTTCAGGCGTGCCCAGGTCTCGGCCGTGGCCATGAAATCCACCGGAACTCGATCGGTCTCCTGGTGGGAAAGCGCGATGAGCACACGCTCGCGTGGCAAAAGTCCCGTCACACCCTTCACTCCGGCACCCCCGTCATGATAAAAATTATGGCTTTCGATCAGGTACTTGCGCTGAGTTCTTCCTCCCAGATGGTACGCTGGGGGGGGCCATATGGCAATTGCCGCCTGCGTCATGCTCCTGCAGAATCCCCTGCCGACGCATGCCTCAGGCTCCGCCGTCACGCCTTTGGCCCGTCTTCGGGTACTCCTTCGAAACTAGGAGAAAAGCGTTGAGAACGATCGCGGAGACGTGTAGCCTTGCCCACATGCAACCTGCAGCCATGAATCAGAAACACGTCCCTCCCACGCTCACGATCGAACGCGCGCCAGAATCCGACTTCGACTGGTGCGCGCGATTAATGAGCGGCAGCGAACCCTGGATCACCCTGCGCCGCGACCTGGAGCAGAGCCGCACAGCCCTGCACCGGCCCGGAGGCGAACTGTTTGTTGCCCGCGAGCGCGGCCAACTGGTTGGTTTCATTCTCATCCATCCGAACGGCCTCGCCGGCTCCCCTTACATCACGTCCATCGCCATGGCAGAGAGCGCACGGGGCAAAGGCCTTGGATCCCAACTGCTCGCCTTTGCTGAACACCACCTTGCGGGGAGGCGATTCATCTTTCTGTGTGTGTCTTCCTTCAACCGGCGAGCGCAGGAGCTTTACTACCGCCTCGGGTACAAACGCGTGGGGGAGATTCCTAACTACGTCATCGAGGGCCATTCCGAATTGCTGCTGTGCAAGAAGCTTCCATGAATGATCCTGACTTCGCCGCCCTGCCCCCGGGATCGATCCCGGCAAATAGAACTGGCCGACGCCTGGTACTCTTGCTGACCATGGCCGCCTCAGTTGGATACCTGTGCCGGGTCGATATCACGGTTGTGGCCCCGCGCCTGATGGCGGAACTGGGCCTTTCGCAGCCGCAAATGGGAAAGATATTCGGTGCTTTTCTGCTTGGTTACACGCTCTTCCAGATTCCCTCCGGATGGCTCGCCGGCCGGGTGCCCACCAGGCCCCTGTTCTTTGCTTTGGCACTCGGCTGGACGGCGCTCACGTTCACGAATGCCCTCGTCGGACGTCCATACCTGAGCTTGGCCATTGGCACGCTGCCGTGGCTTTTGGTCCTGCGTTTTATGCTCGGAATCCTGGCCGCGCCTACATACCCAGCCGCCGGCCGTGCCATTTCACTCTCGATTTCTCCCGAGCGGCAGGGGAGCGCCAACGGCATGGTGCTGGCGAGCATCGGAATTGGCTCAGCCGTGACGCCCCCGCTCCTGGGATTTGTCACGCTCCATTGGGGATGGCGTCCAGCCCTCCTGGTAGCGGCCCTGCTCGCAGCCCTCGCTGCCCTGTTTTGGCGCTGGTTGGTCCCGCCGGCACAAATCCTGATGGCCGCCCGCCCCTCACAAGTGCAAGCGGGGAGCACGGCCAGCAAATCACCTCTTCGCAGCCGCAGCTTCTGGTTCCTCACCGCAAGCTATACTCTGCAAGGTTACGTTGGCTATGTCTTCGTATTCTGGTTTTTTCTGTACCTCGTCCAGGTGCGCCGTTTCGAAATGCTGCAAGCGGCGTGGCTGACCACGCTTCCCTGGATCTTGAGCCTGCTCGTCATTCCGCTGGGGGGAGTGGCCTCAGACTGGGCTGTCAAACGTTGGGGCTCGACGTGGGGCCGCAGAATACTGCCTCTACCGGCCCTGACCTTAGCGGCAGGTTCGCTTCTCCTGGGTGCACGCACCAGCAGCGCATGGTTGGCCGCGGCGAGCCTGACCGTGGCCACGGCGCTCGTCCTTGCCACAGAGGGCCCGTACTGGGCCTCTATGACCACAATCTCGGGCCCGCANNCGATTGGGTTGGGAAACTGCACTCGTCTTAGCTGCCGCGCTGGCCGTCGTGGGAGCGCTGCTGTGGTTTGGCATCACGATCGACCCCGTTAAGGCAAAACCTGGAACCTCCGAAAAACTTTCATTTGACTGACCTTCCGCGTCGGGTCTGATCCTCAAATGCCACGCCGGCGTGGGGAAATGCTTCCTGAACGGTGGACTGGCGCGAGGACGGAAACACATAAATCGCTGAAACAGGCTGGACACAATTCGCCAAGCTTGGCAAAATGATTGTTGACACCCATTCGGGGCGTGGCGCAGCCTGGTAGCGCGCTTGCCTTGGGCGCAAGAGGTCCGCGGTTCGAATCCGCGCGCCCCGACCAGCATTCCAAAAGACTTGACCGCGAGTTCGCCTTTTCCGAAAAGTACAAACTGGTACAAGTCATACTTTCCATAGGGCGCCTGCCACCTTCGAGGCCGCCTCGCGCTTTTCGGACGATAGCGCCTGGGTGTAGATGTTCATCGTGGTCTGAATGTCCGCATGGCGCAATAATTCCTTCTGGACGGCGGGCCGGGTCCCCAGGGCGTGTAGGAGCGTCGAGTATGTGTGCCTGAAGGTGTGCCATCCGATGTTACCAATTCCCGCCTTTGCCGCTGCTGGCTTCAAGTAATCGGCGAGGATCGTATCTGGCCATCGCGGCCTGCCGCTCGGGCCAGCGAACAGGAAATCCGATGCGGACGGGGATACTGACTCCGCCCTGAGAGACAAGAGCACCTCGGCTAGGTCTGGGTCTAGGGGTAACGTGCTTTCCGAGGCTTCGGTTTTCGTCGGGTTGACCTCGCCCTCTACCCAACTTCGCTGTATTTTGACCGCGAGGTTTTCGAAGTCGATGTCTCCCCACTGCAACCCCAGGAGTTCGCACACTCGCAAGCCCAGGCAAGCGGTAGTTATTACCATCGTCTTGAAGGGCTCAGGGAGTTTTCCCAGGAGGGTCTTGAATTCCGCCGGCGTGAGAATGCGAGGGGTCTTGAGCCGCTTCCGGGACTGCCTCACTAGGTCAACCTGGTTCTTCTCCGCAATCTCCCATCGAATCGCGGCCTGATACATTGTGTGCATGAGGTTTCGAACGTGAGATTTAACCTGCCGCGAGTGCGGGTAACTCTCAAGCCAGTTCTCAAGGGCCATCGTCCTAACATCCTGGACGAATTCCCCTCCCCACTTCGGCCTGATGTGGTTTTCGAAGATACTGCGATAGACTTTCTGTGTCAGCTTCCGACACCGCTTGGGCGCGTACTCTGCCATGAACCGATCTATCAAGGCCCCGACGGTTAGGGCATGGAATCGCTGCTACGGATTCTGCGCATTGATTTTGATGCGAAGGTGCTCAGAGGCCCTTTCTGCGTCTGCCAGAGTCGGAAGTTTCTCAAGCGTTCCAATCAACACTGATTTCGGCTTCCAATTTTCCGTCCAGCGGAATTGCCAGACATCCGGCCCTTTCTTCCGCTTGCGGAT
>PMYF01000054.1 GCA_003171295.1 Acidobacteriota bacterium
ATGCACTACGAATTCCGCGCAAGAATCTCCCTTTTGTTGGCGAACTGATCCGGGTCCACAAAGACGAGGCGCGCTGGACCGGCCCCATCGAGAGCCTGCTTCGGCCCTTTGCGCTTACAATCCTCGTTCATAATGATAATTACAAAGAAGTGGACGCGTTCGTCAGCGCAAACCGCATGCGTGGACGTGTGGAGTATTTTCCCGTTCCCCTTGACCTGCCGTCACCTGGGTCGAAGGCAAGTATTGGGACCGTCGCCGGAAAAATGGAGATTAAGCCCGAGGCTGGAATTTTTGGACGTTACATTTTGCGCGAGCTAGGGCGTCGCTTCGACCACCTCTGCTGCGAGACGACCGACAACCGATGGCACGACGCGGACCAGGCGTTGACGATTACAGGTCTGTTCAAAGGCAAGACAGGCCGCCGGGTCAAAGACGATCGTTACGACATCAACGATCGCCGGAACTGGATTCTTGGTTGGGACAACCAAGAAAAACTCACGCTGATCCGGGCGCGGCAGAAGGAACTCACAAGTCAAGGCGAGAAGGCATTGAAAGATTACCAGGCTGCAAAGGCGGCTAAAGAGAACCACCACAAGCGGCTAACGGCGGCGCAGAACTTGGTTGAGGCGGGCTTCGCGTTCGACCAAATCAACCCTGCGGAGATGGAGACAACAATCGTCGCAAAGCAAGCACAGCGCGACATACTGAAGAAAGATCCCGTCCTCGCGCAAATCAGTGCAGACATTGCCATCGCAGCAAAGGATTTGAAAGAAAAGAACAAGGCGTTTGAGGCGGCCGTCAGCGCGCTTGCGGTTGCCGAGAACGAAGAAACGAAGAACCTGGCGGAGATCGAGCGGCTCAAAAACCTAACCGCTTGCCAGCCGCCGGAACTCGAGGATCTGTTTGTTCGCATTCGTAGTCGTGGCCAGGAGCCAATCAATGATGTCGAGGGCATCGACAGCAAAAAGGCCGCTCTCCACCAAACCTACACGGACGAAATCGGCGGGCAGTCAATGAATGCGAACACCAGTGCCGGTGCTGCTCTCACGAAAATGGCCGAAATCATCAATCACGAGGGATGGAATCACCTTCACGACGAACTTGGCTCCACGCCGCCCACGCATCTGACCGACGGTGCCATCGACCGATTTCAGCGAGTCGAAATCCGAATTCGCACCGACGACATTCCAAAGAACGAGGAAAAGTTCAGGCGCCTGCTTCAGGAAAATGTCATCAGCGACTTTAACACGTTCCGCACCTCGCTGGAGAACATGGAGCAGACAATCATCACTCGCATCGGGCTGATCAACCTGCACCTCGCGAAAGTTGATTACGACCGACGCGAAGGCCTTAAGACTTATATCCGCCTCATTCATGAGAGAACTAAGGATCAAATCGTCCGCGACTTTCGCACGCAACTCAACGGGGCGCTGAAGGATATCCTGAACATCGACGAGGATCTGGAAGCGCGGGCCAACTGCTTCCATCAGGTGAACGCGCTGATTGAGGATCTCGACAACGATCCGAAGAGGCGCGACCACGTGATCGATGTTCGAAACTGGTTCGATTTCAAAGCAGAAGAGCGCTTTCGAAATCCGGACAAGCCGAAGGAAACCTATCAGGGGGCGATCGGAAAATCAGGGGGCGAAAAATCACGTTTGGCCTCCACGATTCTCGCTACAGCTATCGCCTACCAGTATGACATCGAGATTGACCGGCCTGAAGGCGACACTTTCCGGTTCGTCCTGATCGATGAAGCGCTCAATCGCATTGGAGACGAGTTTTCGGCCTACCTCTTCGAAGTGTTCTCTCGTTTCCACCTTCAACTCCTCATTATTCACCCGCGCGATGCGAAGCTACATATTACTGAAAAATTCGTGCGCCGCTACAACGTCGCCCTCAAACCCGAACGCTTCTCATCGGTCGTAAACATGACAGTGCACGAATTCCAGGAATACAAAACCCGTTTTGGGGCCACATGATCGCGATTCAGGAACTCAAGACGAAGGCTGGCAGCCGCTACGAAAGCACACTGAAAAAGCTCCTGTTGGGCGATGACCCTTTCCCTGTCTCAATTCGCTACAAACGCCCACGGCGGGGAGGAGATCCCGCCGAAATACTTCGTCTAAAAGAAATGCTCCGGAGCCAAGCCAAGGAAACCGTCGGGTTCGGTCCGACGGTTCGATTCGAGGAGGCCAACACGCGACGTTATGGCGCGGCCACCATACCCGGCGCAGTCTCGTTCGGCACACTTGAAGATCTAACCCGTTACATCGGTAAGAAGGCTGAGGCCGACCGCATCCTCGAGCACGCTAACATTGTCACCCGTGAGTTCCCGACAGCTCGTCCGTGGACGGCCACCCGTCTTCAACTTTTGTCCGTAGGCGACCCCGCAACCTGGCTCGCTATAACGAGGGTCGTCAGCCACTTCATCCAGCATCCCAAGCCCTGGGTTTATCCCCGTGAACTATCGCTTGGCCTGCATACAAAATTCCTGGAGCAAAACCATAGGCCCATCATCGAGATTCTGGCGCAGGTAGCGCCGGAAACGCTCAACGAGCCCTACACTAACTGGCAGGATCGTCTCGGCCTGCGCTCCTCATCCGAGCTGGTTGAGGGTCGGTTTCTTGACCCTGCGCTCGCCCCGCACTTACCCCAACACATGCTCGCCCCCGTGAAGGAGTGGAATCGGTGTGCGTTTACGACTCCGACATGGGTTCTGATCACCGAGAATAGAACCAGCCTGTTGACGCTGCCGGGCCTGCCAGGATGCCTCGCTCTGCTCGGCAAAGGCTACGCCGTCACCCGACTCGCCCGGATCGACAAGCTGCACGCAACGCAAACCTGCTACTGGGGGGACATCGATCAGCACGGCTTCGAGATTCTCGCCTCCATCCGCAGTCACCTGCCGAAGGTGCTTAGTTGCCTCATGAACGATGAGACGCTGGCTCGATGTCGCGACCAAGTCGCCATTGAAAACGTCGAGGCGACGCTCCCACCCGAATTCGTCGCAGCACACCTAACTCCGGCAGAGAAAGCACTTTGGGAACAATGCGCGTACGGCCACTCGCGACTTGAACAAGAGAGGATCCCTCGAGAGGTGATAATTCCCGCACTGAACGCTCTACCCGGGTGACCCGAAGCAAATCGTCGGGTTCGTCCGAATGATGAAAAAAGCAGCCCGGTTTAGCGTTGGCATGTCCCCTCTAACGCAGAATTAACCTCAAGACGTCAGACAGGGCTTTATAATAGGGAATACCGTTCTGAGCGGAAA
>PMYF01000563.1 GCA_003171295.1 Acidobacteriota bacterium
AAGCTCGGCCAGCCCGTGCCGGATTCGAATTTCTTCTGGGAATGAAACAGATCGGTTCCGCAACAAACGCAGCGGAAAACCCCCTCCTCATGAATATTCCAGTATTGGCCGGTGAAGGCGCACTCAGTGCCTCCATGGCGCGTCACCTGATACTGTTCCGGGGTGAGGATTTGCTTCCATTCCGCGTCCGACTTGACCACTTTCTCCGTACTCACCCGGCCCTCCATGTTGTGCAGTCATGCACTGGCCACTGGAAAAACGCACCGCCCCGGCGGTCATTACCTCTTAAGGGAACGAAGGTAAGTGACCAGCGAGTGGATCTGTTCGTCACTCAGTCTGTCCGCGAAAGCCGGCATCGCTGTGCCCTTTTTCCCGTTCTTGATGGTCTCCTTGATTTCCTTATCCATCAGTGAAGCCTGCACCTTGGCATCCGTGAAATCAGGCGTTTTCAGAGCTGAGTACCCTTTGCCGTCGACGCCATGGCACATCGAACACTTTTGCTTGAAGAGGTCGCCGCCGCCATCGGGCGCCGGCCCGGCCTGAAGCGCAAGACTGAAGATGAGCAGGAAAGCTCCCACTCCCAAAACCTTGAAAAACGTAGATACCTGGAATCGCATGGGGCTCCTTAAAATTAGAAATGCAGTGGTGAGTGGCTAGTTGCCAGTGGTCAGCACTAGCCACTCACCACTAGCCACTAGCTACCAGCCACTGCTTACTTGATGGGCACATAACCTGGCACTTGCGCCGACCCTTCGCCAAAGAAAAACTGCTCCATCTGTTTGGCGATGAAGTCCTGCGCTTCCTTCGTCGAAGGCACCAGGCGATATTCGTTGATCAGCATCCGTAAGTGGTCAAGCCACGAGTCCCACGCTTGCTGGGAGACGTTATCGTAAATGCGCTGCCCGAGATCTCCGGCCCAGGGTGGCTCATCCAGGCCCGGAAGTTCCTTCTTGAGCATCACGCAATTCACCATTCGCTGTGCCATAGAATTATGCCTCCTTGGATTTCTCTCACGAATTCCGCGCTGCGGAGTGCCCGCTGGCCGCCCAGAGCGCGGAAACCGCAGGCCGCGCCCGCGTGCAGTGACATTATACAGGAGATCCCGCGCGGCGCCGCTACCCAGCCATCCTGGCAGGGCTGTCCCGCGAGGCAGTTCATTTCTGGCGGCGAATTTCGAGTTCCACTTCCTCGCCATCGAAGAGAGGAAGCCGTTCGTGCGGCCTCAGCACTCCACTCTGAAACGTCGCGGAGATGTGCAGAGGTTCGCTCGGAGCGGGGTTTGCAGGTCGCGCCGAGGCAGCGCGGGGTGCGGGCGCTGGAGGTAGTGCGAGGCCCACTTCCGCGGCATCCAGGGCTTGGTTCGCCAGACGGTCGGCTTCGCGGTTGTGCTCACGCCGAACGTGCCGGATCGAAAAGGATTCCAGGCGCGCGATCATCGCTGTGGCCTTGTCGTACAGCCGTTTCAGGTCAGAGTTGTGAACCTTGTAGCGCCCGGAGATCTGGCGGGCCATCAACTCGGAATCCGTTACCACACTCAGGCGGGGATGGTCATGGCTCAGAGCGTAGTCCAAGGCTGCCAGCAGGCCCTGGTATTCCGCAAAGTTGTTAGTGGTTTCTCCCAGGAACTTCGCAAAGGCTGTGACGCGCTCGCCGGCCGTAGTTTCCATGACCACGCCGTAAGCGGCCGGGCCCGGGTTTCCCCGCGAGCCACCGTCCACGTGCGCCACGACTTCAGATGAGCTCATCATGCGGGAAGACTTACTCGGGTTGGAATTCCGTCCTGTGAGGGGAATTAAGCCGTCGCCGGTTCTCGCGCCCAGGCTCGGGGAGTGAGTCTGCTCAGACTGCCGCTCCCGCGCTCTGGTCATTGCCCTCCGCCTGCTCCGGGGGCGGAGGCTCGACATAATAAACGATCCGGCTGCAGTTTTCACAAGTCAGCACGGCATCGCTGCTCCGGACTTCGTTGTACACCTGGGGCCGCAACCGAACGTTGCACGCGGTGCAAAGACCCTCGCGGACCTCCGCCACTGCCGCACCGGTTCGATAAGAGCGGATGCGTTCGTACAGGTTACGGACCGCGTCGCTGAGTGTCGCGCTAATTTCCGTGCGCCGCGCTTGCAGGCGCTCGCGCTCATCCAGATCCGCCTGGCGTTCATCCTGCAGCCGTTTGATCTCGCCCGCCACGCGCGCTTTCTCACCCTCCAGCCGCGCTGCCGCGGCCTGCACGTGCTGCTGGATGTCTTCGGCCTCGATCATTTTCTCCAGGATCTGATCCTCAATCGCGCGGATGTTGGCTTCTTCGCCCGCAATCTCCTTCAGCATGGCCTTGTATTGTTCGTTGGTTTTGACCTGGTAAAGCTGATCTTTGTGCTTGGTGATTTTTCCCTGGATGATCTCGATATCGCCTTCCAGGCTCTTCCGCTCTTTCTGATTGGCGACCAGACGCTTCTTGCGCTCTTCGTGGACGTGAATGAAGTCATCGAGTTGGGACTGCAGGGCTTGAATCTGCGCCGGCAGTGAATCGATCAATACCCCCAACTCCGCCACCTTCAGGTCAACCTGCTGGAGTTCGATGACGGATTTGAGGTCGGGATTCACTGCCTCTCCTTGGACGAGTCTTGTNNCGGCTGCAGGCGCAGCCCCAGTAATCGCAGGGGAGAGTGGCGCTCGACGCCTACCCCAACTCGTCAGACTGACGGCACGAGGAGTTTCTCAGCCAACTCTCAGAACTTTACGAACGTGACGGCCCCTTCCGAGGCGGAGGAGACCAGCTCCGCGTACTTGGAGAACACTCCCCTCTTATAGCGCGGCTCAGGGGCGCGCCAGTTGGCGAGGCGCTTCTGGATTTCGGCGTCGGAGATTTCCACGTCGAGACGCCGCTTCTCGATGTCGACCACGACGGTGTCGCCGTCGGCCACGGCGGCGATCGGCCCACCCCGCGCCGCTTCGGGAGCCACGTGACCCGCCATCAAGCCGTGCGTACCGCCACTGAAGCGGCCGTCGGTCAGCAAAGCGACGGATTCGCCCAGGCCTTCGCCCACAATTGCACCGGTTACTCCCAGCATCTCCCGCATGCCCGGCCCGCCGCGCGGGCCCTCATAGCGAATCACCACGACATCGCCGGCCTTGATGCTCTTGGCAGTGACGGCGCGCATGGCGTCTTCTTCGCAATCGAAGACCCGCGCCGGCCCGCGATGGTACGTGCGCGCGACACCGGCCACTTTGATGACGCAGCCCTCGGGCGCAAGGTTTCCTTTCAGGATGACCAGGCCGCCGGTTTTCTTTACCGGATCCGAGACGGGCCTCACCACATCCTGCCCGGGCGTTTCCCTGACGTGCGCGACTTCCTCGGCGATGGTCTTGCCGGTGGGGGTCATCTGCGAGCCATCGATCAAACCGGCCTCCAGCAGTTTCTTGGCAATGAGCGGAATTCCGCCCGCGCGGTGCACATCGACGGCCACGTACCGCCCGCCGGGTTTCAAATCCGCGATGATGGGCGTGCGCGAACTGATGGCGTCAAAATCGTCGATGGTCAGCGGGACGTTGGCTTCGCGCGCCATGGCCAGCAGATGCAGCACGGCGTTCGTGGAACCACCGCTGGCCGCCACACTGGCGATGGCGTTTTCGAAAGCTTTGCGAGTGAGGATGTCCAGCGGCTTAACTCCCCGTTTCAGCAGGTCCATCACAATCTGCCCGCACTGGTAGGCGACTTCGTCCTTCTGCGGGTCGAGCGCCGGAACGCTATTCGCTCCCATGGGAGAAAGGCCGATGAACTCCATCACCGTGGACATGGTGTTGGCGGTGAACTGGCCGCCGCAGGCTCCGGCCCCCGGACACGCCACGTCCTCCAGCTCCTTCAATTCCGCGTCGGTCATGAGGCCGGCGGCATTGGCGCCCACACCTTCGTAGACGTCAACAATCGTCACGTCGCGACCCTGGAAGCGCCCCGCGGCAATGGAGCCCCCGTAAAGGAGGACACTCGGAACGTTCAGCCGTATGAGCGCCATGGCGCCACCGGGAATGGTCTTGTCGCAGCCGACCAGCGCCACCATGGCGTCAAACATGTGGCCGCGGCCGACCAATTCGATCGAGTCGGCCACCACCTCGCGACTGACCAGTGAAGCCTTCATCCCCTCCGTGCCCATGGTCACGCCGTCGGAGATGGCGATAGTGTTGAGCTCCATGGGAGTTCCGCCGGCGGCGCGCACACCTGCCTTTACCTTTTCCGCCAGTTCCCGCAGGTGGTAGTTGCAAGGCATGGTCTCAATCCAGGTATTGGCGATGCCGACGATGGGCTTCGCCAAGTCAGCGTCCGTGAACCCAATGGCCTTGTACATGGCCCGCGCCCCGGCGCGGTCGCGTCCGTCGGTGATGGTGTGACTCTGATGCTTAAGATTGAATGGCACAATGGCCTCCCAGGTTTGGTTGTTGCTCCTGCTCAAACTTCTCATAATCGCAGATTTGGGCGCGGGGAGCAAGACACCCTGCACGTCCCCAATCCGCCGATAATGAGGC
>PMYF01000441.1 GCA_003171295.1 Acidobacteriota bacterium
GAGCAAGCAGAGACAGAGGGCATGAGCAAGGAACTCCGTTTGAAGCGGGTGAACCGGCAACAGATGATCTTGCGCGCCGTGGATGTGGAGAGGTTGATTGAGCCGGAGCATGCGGCGCGGGCGATTTGGAAGTTGGTGGGTGGGCTGGATCTGAGCGCGTTCCGGGCGGAGATCGAGGTGGTGGAAGGGGAGGCGGGGCGGCCGGCGTACAATCCGTGGTTGCTGATCAGCCTGTGGATTTACGCCTACAGTGAAGGGATGAGTTCGGAACGGGAAGTGGCGCGGCGTTGCGAATATCATCCTGCCTAGCAGTGGCTGACGGGATGCGAGAGGGTGAATCATCACAGCCTGTCGGACTTCCGGGTGGAGCATCAGGCGGCGCTGGACGAGTCGTTTGCGCAAGTGCTGGCGGTCTTGCGGGGCGAGGGAATGATCACGCTGGAACGGATGATGCAGGATGGGACCAAGGTGAAGGCGGCGGCCAGTCCGGCGTCGTTCCATCGGGAAGGGACGCTGCGGCAGCATCTGGAGGAGGCCCGGGAGCGGGTACGGCAAATGGGGGACCCGCAGCAGGATCAAGCGGAGCAGAGCGCCCGTCAGCGTAAGGCGCAGGAGCGCGCGGCGCAGGAGAAGTTGCAGCGCCTAGAACAGAGTTTGGAGGAACTGCAGAAGGTGCGGGCGGAAGCGGAAGCGACCGACCCGGCCAAGCGCCGGGCGAGCGAGACCGAGCCGGAAGCGCGGAAAATGAAACAGCCGGGGGAAGGCGGCTTTGCTCCCAGCTATAACGTGCAACTCATGACCGATGCCGCCCAGGATATTATCGTTGGGGTGCAGCTGGTGCAAGCCCACAATGATCAAGGGCAGCTGGAAGCGGGGGTGGAGGATGTGCAGCGGCAGACGGGCGTGGTCCCGCCACAGGCGGTGGTGGACGAAGGATATGTGAGCCGGGCCACGGTGCTGGAGATGGATAAACGCGGCGTGGACCTGATGGGCGGAGGATCGTTGGAGGAGAGCAAGTACGCGGCCCGCAGCCAGCAGAACTGGCAAAAGCGCGGGGTGTCGGCGGAGTTCTACCCGCCCCAGTTTGTCTATGATGCGGCACGCGACCTTTATGTTTGTCCGGTGGGCCAGGAGCTGCCCCATGGGAGTGTGAAGGAAGATCGCGCGGGAGTGCGGCGCCATCGGTATCAAGCGGCCCCGTCCCCGTGCCGCGCTTGTCCGCACCAGGCGCAGTGTTGCCCCGTCAAACCGGGCCAGCGGGTGAAGGGGCGGATGATCGTGCGCACCGAGAACGTGCCGGTGGTGGCCGCCTATGTGGAGAAGATGAAGACCCCGGAGGCGCAAACCATCTACCGCGAGCGGAAGCGGGTCGCAGAGTTTCCGAATTTATGCCTCAAAGAAAAATTCGGACTGCGCCGGTTTCGCGTGCGGGGCTTGGTCAAAGCCACCTGCGAAGCCCTTTGGGCGTGCCTGACCTACAACATCCAACAGTGGGTCCGCTTGCGGTGGCGGCCGAATCTGGCCGCCGCCATGGCAACCTGAATCGGCAACACCCCAGGGAGGGAGGGGACACGATGGAAACGCCAAAAACCACCCGCCCACGCGCTCCCCCCAAGGGTAGCCAGGACATAGACCTCTAGGTCGTCGCCCAGTTCGCGAGCCGGAGCGGCCCCAGCGCCACAGGCCACTCGCCACAACGCGACCATTCGCCTATGTGAATTCTTTCACAGCTTCGCAAGCCATGGGAGGGGGAGGGTCCTCCACGTCAACGTCACTGAGCATCTGACCAGTCTTTGAATCGCGCAGCAATTGCGAGACACTCTTCCCGATGTTAGGTTGGGCCGTAATCGCCGATACTGCACCCAAGCAAATCGCAGGATTGACCGCGGGCGTCTTTAACACTTTCGCGAATATCGCCGCAATCACCACGCCGATCGTGACCGGCTATATAGTCCAGGCCACCGGAAGTTTCAAAGGCGTGCTGATCTTCCTGGCTGCTAAAGCACTGGCCGCCATATTCAGCTATCTGCTAATTGTCGGCCAGATCAAGCGCGTGGAGCTTCATTAGGGTTGAGCCGTCGCGATGCGAAGTGTAGAGTATCCTGTTTCTGCAATCTCAATACTGATGGAGAACCCTCGCACGCTCGTTGAGAAGGTAATGATCAGAGGCCAGGTTGGAGGATTTGGTCTCACGATGATCACGGGTTATCAAGGAGGTCGCCAAGTTTGATTCTAGCGGGCCACTGACAAGGCGGTTTTAGTGCTGCTTCTGGACTTCTTCAGCGGCCCCGAACCATGGGCTGTTCGTTGCGCGTAATTGCAGGAGTTGAAGGAGAGAGAAGGTGTTTCTCTGATAATTCTAGAAGCCTTTCGAAATCGATTTGCGACATGACCCAGCGCTGGGTCAGCCATCCCGACGAAGATTGTAATTGGCGCACGAACGATAGGAGCGGCTGTCAAAATGCCACGTTTAATGAACCGGCTCGGTGAGTCAGGATTGATTCTTGTTGCCATCATTCTCATCTTAGCTCTGGGCGAAGAACTCCGGGGACAATCGGCTGTCTCCGCCTTGCGTCCGGTTTCACTGCTGTGTGAATACCTGGTGGACCCGTTGGGGATCGACGCCGTGAAGCCTCGTCTCCGTTGGGTATTCGAATCGAAGCTAGGTGAGCGTGGGCGAAAGCAGACTGCCTACCAGATCCTTGTCGCCCTGCTGGAAAAGGAGGGCATTAAGACAGGAATTCAGCTGAGCGAAGCGCCCTTCCGCGGAAATAGCAGCGGCCTGGATGCTCCCTAGAACTACCCAACCGTCCTTGACGACCCCGAAGCGCGAAAATACGTAGCAGCGCTTCCCTATCACGGCTATGACTTCATCCGTCAAACGAAACCACCCACTCGGGAAAATGGGTACGACCTTCAAGAGTTTGAGAAGCTGGCTGAACTTCATAAAAGGTATCCTGACCTTCCGCTCTGGATGACGGAAGTTTGTTTCTGGACGCAAGGGACTCCCTGGGTGAAGCCCATTCCACGCGATAACTACGAAGACTCGGATTTTTGGATCAATCAGATCACGTCGGATCTTGAGGCAGGGTCCTCGGGCTGGACATACTGGAACATGATCCTCGATCAGAATGGTGGCCCTTGGTTAATATCTCCAATTCATCACGACCCGGATGACAATGTGCAGCAACCAGTTGTCATCATCAACCGAGATATCAAGAAGATCTGCTATAGCGACGTGTATTACGCGATAGCAAATTTCAGTAAGTTCGACCGACCTGGATCTGTAAGAATCGGCTCTGTCGGTGCTGCTGATGGCATTCGATGCGTCGCCTTTATAAAGCCCGACGGCCAGTGCGTTACCGAGCTGGTTAACAGCCGGGAGTTGAATTCAAGCGTTCTGATTGAATGGCGAGGAAAAACCTTGGAGCGGCCTCTGCCGCCAATCTCCATCACCACACTGCTTTGGCGAGAACGGTAGAGCAGTCGCTTTTCGCCTCTTTCTTTCGCGGGGCATAAGAGCGCCAAGGAGTAACTCAAGGGTCTTATTCCTTGGAGATATCCGAACCCAATTTCTGCTCTGACTTGCGAGGAGCGGGAGGATAAATATGCAGGAGATACGCAGCTTTCTATATCTCTCCAGGGCAGATGTCGAAGCGGTCGGGCTTGCCATGGAGGAGATCATTGCGAGTGTGGAAAGAGTGTTCCAAGAGATGGGAAAAGGTGGGGTTGAGATGCCCCCGAAGCCGGGAATCCATACTCGGCCGAACGCCTTCATTCATGCCATGCCCGCCAGCATCCCGAGCCTGGGGGCGGCGGGCATGAAGTGGGTCTCAGGTTATCCGGGCAATCAGAGCAAAGGGCTGCCTTATATCAGCGGCCTGCTGATCCTGAACGATCCCGAGACGGGTTTACCTCTAGCCGTCATGGATTGCACCTGGATCACTGCCAAAAGAACCGGGGCGGCTACAGCCGTTGCCGCAAAGTACCTAGCGCGAAAAGATAGCAGGTCAGTGGGAATCATTGCCTGTGGAGTTCAAGGTAGAAGCAACCTCGAAGCTCTCGCTTGCCTTTTCCGTATCCAGACCGTGAAAGCGTATGACCTCCACCCGGAGATTGCGAAACAGTTCGCGCGAGAGATGGGAAACAGGCTCCATTTGGAAATCGAACCGGTGCCAGAACTTGCCGGTGCCGTCAAACAGATGGACATCGTAGTGACGAGCGGTCCAATTCTCAAAGATCCCGAGCCCGCCATTAAGGCGGGCTGGCTTTCCGAGGGAGGCTTTGCGAGTCTTGTTGACTTCGATTCTTCCTGGCAAGTTGACGCGGTTCGAGAAGCCCATAAACTCGCAACTGATGACATGGCGCAAATGGCCTATTACCGGCGGGAAGGTTACTTCCGGACCACTCCCACACCTTATGCTGATTTGGGTGAAATTGTGGCAGGAAAGAAACCCGGGCGGGAGTCACAAAATGAGCGGACGATGGCCATTAATCTTGGCATCGGCTCGGAGGACATAGCGGCGGCCGTGCTCGTTTATCGAAGGGCACGGGAGAAGAAGATTGGCGTCGAACTGCCTCTATAAGCCCTAACCTGTCTTGAGTTCAGGAGCCAAGCACCATCCGCAGGCTGACCGAGATCTTAATCCGCCTGGGCTTTGTGGCCTCAAAGCTAAGGAGCCAGGAACAACTCAGGTTTCCGATTGTGCCAGGTCGAGGCCGAGCGGAGAAAGCCACAGGGAGAAGTAAGCTATGCTTGTACCGTTGGCGGAGGGTAAGTCAAAAACGACGGCAGCCCCAGTGCGGCCAGATTCTCGGTCGACGGAGACAATCTGATTTCAGGAGGATTAGCCCGAGTGATTGACGTCATTATTGTCGGTCTGGGAGCAATGGGCAGTGCAGCAGCGCATCAACTGGCCCAGCGCGGAAAACGTGTTGTCGGCTTGGAACGGTTCACGCCTGCCCACGATAAGGGCTCGTCCCACGGCGGATCACGGGTGATCCGCCAAGCTTATTTCGAAGACCCGGCCTACGTGCCAATCCTGATTCGGGCTTATGAACTGTGGGAACGCCTCGAGCGAGACACGAAGACCGATTTGCTCCGCGTTACCGGCGGCGTGATGATTGGGTCTCCGAAGAGCCCATTGATAACGGGCAGCATTCGTAGCGCCCGAGAGCATCAGTTGCCGCACGAAGTACTGGACTGCCGTGAAGTCCGACGCCGCTTTCCGCCCTTAATCGCAGCCGCAGGTGAAGTGGGGCTATACGAATCAAGGGCAGGTTATTTGTTGCCGGAAGAATGCATTCGACAGCAACTAAGTCAAGCAGCGAGATACGGTGCTGACCTTCACTTCGAAGAGCCCATAGAGTCTTGGACAGCCCACGAGCGAGGTGAGGGGGTCACAGTGACGACTGGTAAGAGGACCTACCAGGCGCAACAACTCATTATCTCTTCCGGTGCGTGGGCGCCTCAGCTCCTGGCAGACTTAGAGTTGCCGCTTGTTGTGACACGCCAAGTCATGTTCTGGCTTGATCCCGTCGGTGGCATCGAACCCTTCCTGCCGGATCGCTTTCCCGTATATCTTTGCGCCTCGGAGCACCGCTATATCCTTTACGGCTTCCCTTCTATCGACGGCAAGAATGGCGGCGTGAAAGTAGCGATTCACGGGAGCGACGAGGTGTGTACCCCGGATTCCATTGACCGAGAAGTCCGTGAAACCGATGTGGCGGAGATCCGCGCTAGACTCGCCGCCCGCCTTCCCGCACTAAACGGCCCGTTGCTGAAAGCGCGCACTTGCATGTACACGATGACGCCCGACGAGAACTTTGTTATCTGCAAGCACCCTCGCTATTCGGCGGTCACAATCGCGGCTGGCTTCTCGGGTCACGGATTCAAAATGGCGAGTGTAGTGGGGGAAATGCTGGCGGAGTTGGTTACAAAGGGCACGACGCGCCACAACATCGAACTGTTCTCACATCGCCGCTTTAATACTCCACAAGCGTGAATTATTTGTTCCGGTGACCGTATTCGAAAAGGGGGGTTCCCAAACCTTGACGTCGTTGTATGTATCCTAACCGTGATTCAGATGCATAGGCAGTGAACACCTTACGGCAGAGTGGGGAAGAGTAATGGACAACCGATGCACCTCGGTGAGGCAGCGACTTTCCGGGTGGCTGCGCGATAGGTCCGGGGCTGGGAGGTATTCGTGCACGCCCTCAATGCCCCGGAGTAGTAATATCATCTCGCTGGGATTTTGGTTCGCACGGGCGGGAAACTGTTGGCCACCTCATGTTGGACTGAAGGCTCTGGATGATAGACCCTAGATATCCTTCCAAAGCTTCTTGGCCAGCGCGAAAGGTAGCGTGGTGAGTGACTCCAGCTTGAAACCGACTGCGGTGCGGCGGCGAATCCTCGCCATCCTGGTGAGCTTCAGCCTTTTCAGCTATCTGCTGCGGATGAACATCTC
>PMYF01000667.1 GCA_003171295.1 Acidobacteriota bacterium
GCCTGGGCCACACGAACTTCCTCTAACGTCCCTTTATTAAGTGCCAGTTCTTCAGCACCGAGAAAGGCTGCCCTACCACCTGCCAATTCGGTGCCACAGAGAGAATGGAATATCTCTTCCGAGAAGCGGTCGCGCTCAATTGTGCGCATCGCTTCTTTATCGGTGGCCCCGGAGTACTGGAGTATGAAATACAAGCGCTGACGACGAAACGCCTCAGCATAAACCTCAATAGCACGCTGGAAATCGCTTTGGTCAAGGTAAATCGTTGCGATATTGCGCAGGGTCGAGATGACCTCGGGGTGATTCGAGCCCCAGCATCGTTCCCGCATAGCGAGGCTTCGTTCGTAAAGACTTAGGGCTTCGGCAGGGTTCCCCTCCGCCTGGCAGACTGAGGCCAAGTTGTTCAGGATGAGAGCAATCCCGGGATGTTCGTTTCCGTATGCTCTTTCACTGATTTGCAGGCTACGTTGAAATAATGGCTTGGCTTTTGACGGCTCCCCTGTGAGTTGGTACAAGTGGGCGATGTTGTTCAGGAGCAGTGCCTCGTCAGGGTGCGCACCCCCGAGCACCTTTTCGCTGATTGACAGGGCGCGTCCGTAAAGCTCCAGGGCTTCGCTATATCTGCCAAGCTGAACCAAGGTTTCCGCCACGTTGTTAAGGGCGAGTGCAACATCTGGATGCTGGGCGCCAAGGTATTTCGTCTTCAAATCAAGGCTACGCCGATAAAGTCGCAAGGCCTCCTGGTAATTCCCTTGCTCCTGGTAGATGGAAGCGATGTTGTTCCAGCACCCAGCCAGAATCGGGTGGTCCGCACCGTAGAGCTTCTCGTAGAGCGCCAAGACCCCTTGGTAGAGCCGAAGGGAGGAATCGTAGTTGCCAAGGGCCTGGCCGATCGAAGCCATGTCGTTCAAACACGTCACGGCGAGATATGGATCGACTTGGAAGTGCTTCTCCCAATAAGAAAACGCCCGGCTGCTCGCTTCTAGAGCCCGAGAGTAGTCCCCTTGGTTCACATAAATTTTGGATAAGATGGCCAAGCTTGCCGCCACATCTTGGTGCTCGTTGCCGAAAGCTTTCTCTCGGATCTGCAAACTACGTTTTCCCATTTGTAGTGCCTGTGCGTAGTTTCCAAGGTCGTTGTAGAGCGCTGCGAGCGCGAACAGACTCGTCGCCACATCAGGATGATCTGGCGGGAGCGCCTTTTCCTTGATCGCCAGACTCCTTTTGCAGAGCGACAAGGCGTTCGACACATCACCCATCGCCTTGCAGGTACCAGCGAGCAGTTCCAGGCAATAAGCGAAATTGGTCGAATTCTCGCCAAATGTAACTTTGCTTGCTTGCATGGCTTCTCTTGCCAGTTCCTGAGCCTCGGCGTAATGGCCCCGTTGGAAGAGAGCGAGCACGTTGGTTTGGAGATGTTCAACGGTATTAGTGGGCCTGAGAGAGGGCACAAGGAAATCAGCAGGGCGCTGCCCATAAGCCGTGTGGCCGCAGAGTAATTGGAGAACCAGGAGGCAACCAGCCCACGCAGTGTGGCTCGGATTACCCCGTTCACGCATGCCTCGGATACGATTCTTCACTGCACTACGCTATTAAGGTTAGGGGCCGCCGGCTGTTGATCTCATAATTCCGAGAGCAACGTGGGGAGGTTCTCCTCCCGCGCGAATGGGGCCGCTCGCCCGTTGGGTCCGGCAGCCATAAAGTTCCCAACCAGAGACGCGAGCTCCTGCGGCATTTGCTGTCGTTCCGAAGAGTGGCGGACCACGATGTTGGGATCGTCTTTAAGCAAGTGTTTGACAGCTTGCACGAAGTCGTCCGCCTCAGGCTCGGTTACGTACGGTGAAACGACAACTTCTCCCCCTTTCAGCAGAATCTGGGGATTCACTTCGACGGCGATGCCCGGTAGATTCGTCTCGCCATTGACCCGGACAACGATGCGAATCTCGTGCTCGAACTCGTAGCCTAGGCTCTTGAATGCATAGGGCCGAAAGGGCTGCTTGAGTCGCTCCTTTTCGATCAGGTCATCCAGCAGCCTTTGAGTGCGGTAGCCCTGCCTGTGGTAAGTTACCCTGATCGGCTTCCACTCTTGGTTCTTGAGGTCTGGCGAAGCGTCGAAGACCTTTTCGATGTTATCCAGAGTCGTTTTGATCGCGACACCCTTCGGGGCGGACATATTCCACATGGCCAAGCTCTCAGGCGATTCAGAGGTTTCGGGATCTCTTGGCGAGGCCCAGCACCAGACGGCCCGGCGGGCGCTCAGTTGATCGAGCCACTCGTCGAATAGGATGCTATTGCGCTCGAAGGCGCCGGCGGGGTCTCTCCAGAAGGGCTGCTCCCACTTGCGAGCCGATTCGGCCTCGCTGGGTTTCCAGAAACGTCGTTCGACTCTCTCCGCCAGCCATGCCCGTGCCGCCTCCCCATCCGAGCTGCTAAACAGCAGTTGCGCCAAGTGGTCCAGAGAGTAGGATGTGACGAACGTTTCTTTCGGGTCCCTGTCCTTTCTGAGGGTGCTCAACTTGGGAATGAAGGCCTTCCGCTCGAGGAGCAGAAGCATGAACTTACCCGCGTCCATGTATCGCCAAAGCGGCGTGTTTGGCTCCATCTCCTTCTCGCCGGGCAGGAATTTCAAGTGCATAACAATGGTGTAACCGCGTCAGCACATTCTGTCCACTCG
>PMYF01000039.1 GCA_003171295.1 Acidobacteriota bacterium
CCCGTCCTCCGTAGCACCACTGCGGAGGGTGGACAGTACCGCGGAGGGTGGATGAACCTTGAACGCCGTCTGCGGGGCGGGGGACCCAGAAGGGAAAGATTGTGTTGCGGCCCTGGGGCTGCGGCTCGAAGGGGTCGGTGTCGAACGTGGAAGCGTCGTACTGAACGTCGAGTTGGTGCAACCAGTCCAGGTTGTGAAGCATGAAACCGGAACGGAACCCGGCGGCGCCCCATTCCCGCAGGTAATGGTTGATACGAACCGCATTGGCAGAAAACTCGTGTTCGCTCAAGAAGAGCTTGCCGTCGTGGTAAAGATCGTGGACGCCGACCTCGCATCCGCGAGCACGGAAGTCCGCACGCACAGCGTCGCTCACCTTATACTCGCCCTCGGGAATCAGGTTGAACGAGGAACGGAACCCCAAGGACTTTTCGAGTTCGATCAGGCGGTCGCACTTGCCAAGCCCGAGGGTGCCCTCGACATCATGGGTCAGAACCAAGGCGAACTGCTTCCCCTCAGGCCAACCGGGCCAGCCTTCGGGAGGCCGTTCCGACCCCGGCATAATGGGCCAGGCAGCATCCACTTGCCGGCGTTTTCTAACCGCAAACCAGCGGCGGATGCCGAAGCGGATGGGCAACGGCACCAGCGGCTTGATGGAATAGTAGAGGCGGTTGCGGAGCATCTTTTAAATGCGTGAAACGTGAAACGTGATGCGTGAAACGTGAAACGTGATGCGGGATGCGTGATGCGTGATGCGTGATGCGGGATGCGGGATGCGGGANNCGGGATGCGGGATGCGGGATGCGTGAAACGAGATGCGTGATGCGTGACAGCCTCTCCCACCCCTCAACCCTCAACCCTAACCCTCCAACCCTCCAACCCTCCAACCCTCCAACCCTCAACCCTTCAGAGGTCCTGGGACAATCGTTGGGGAACGTAATCGTGGTGTTTGTTCAGCACCGCGCAGACGGTTGCCTTGGACTCGGCGAGCTTCGCAGTGGCGCGTTTCACCAGCTCGCGGTCGGTTTTTTCGGACTCGATAACGAGCAGCACCGTATCCATGAAGCCGGCAAGCCGGGCCGTGACACTGATCTGGCTGACCGGCGGCATGTCGAAAATGATGTAGTCGTAGTCGCTGGTTTTAAGCTTGGGCACGAGGTTGCTGAAGCGCCGCGGCAAAACCCGCGGCAACAGGCCGCCTTTGCCGCTTTCCGCGACCATGTACAGGTTCTCTTGCACGAGGGCGTTGTCGCGCGTGCCACTGCTCAGGGCGTCCGCCAGGCCGACCCCGAGCTTTCCCTTGAAGAAGGGGTGCGCGGCGCCCTGCCCGGTCGTCATATCCACGAGCAGCACGTTCCCGTCGCCGGTTTCCGACAGGCTCGCCGCCAGGCCGGTGGCGATTGTCGTGACCCCAGCACCTTTCCCGCAACCCGTTACGGCGATGAGTTTGGGTTTGTGGAGGAGGTTATGGACCTCGAAATATGTCACCAGGCGGTCGCGCAAGGCCTCGTAATAGGCAGCCAGGCCGTTGGCTTGCCAGGGCGCCACCGCGGATTTCTTGTTGGCCCCCGGTTCTGCTCCAGCTTCGCCAGGTCCCGGCTGGCCGGCAGCAGGCACTGCCGGCGCCGGCAGAGCGGGGCGGCCGTTTCGACGCATCCGGGGAATGGTGAGGAACAGGGGCAGATGCAGGCGGGCTTCGACTTCGGTGGGACGCCGGACGCTCGGATCAAGAAAGAGCTCAATCAGGAACGCGAGAGCGAATCCGGCAACGACGCCGCCAATCGCGATCATGCTGATAGCTTTTATCATTTTCCGCGACTCTCGAAAAGCCGGGCTAGGCTCCTGCGCGACGCTGATGTTGGACATCTTCCCAGCGCCGAGGGCATCATCGAAGCGGGCTTGTTCGAGGCTGGTCGAAAAGTGGCGATACTTGGCCTCTTCAAGATCTCTCTCCCTCTGCAGATCGGTAATCGCGGGCTCAAGTTCGTTGACCACTTTGGCTTCGGTGGTCAATCTTTCCATTTGCGAGTTCAGAACCTTCAGCTTCGCCTGGAGCGCCATGATTTGAGCAGCATCGTCGGAAAGATCAACGACGGGGCCTGCGGGTTGGGAGGAGGCAAGCTGAATCCGGGTCAGCTTCGGGTAGTCCGCTTCGAGCTTTTTCCGGGTTTTCTCCACCGAAGCGATCCGTTCGCGAATGCCACGGACCATCGAATTCTCCTCGGTGTATTGGGCCAGCAGTCCCTGTTCTTGTTTGCGGAAGGAATCCAGGCGGCCGCAGACGCTCTTGTACTCCTCCATCTTGTCGGATGGGACGTCGGCTTCCGGCTTTGCGCTCGGCGTCTCGGGCTTGACTGGCAGCAGCTTTTGACGCTCCGCCAGCGCCGCCGTGCGCCCGGCCAGCTCCGCCTGGGTGTTGAACAATTCCTGACGGGTCTTGGAAAGCTCTTCGGTATAGGCCTTTTTCGAGTCCTCAATGGACATGACGCTGGCGTTGGTCTTGGCGGCTCGCAAACGCTGCTCGGTCAGCGCAAGCTGGGTGCGCAGCGCGTCGGTTTGCTGGGTCAACACATCATCGAAGGCACCGACATTCCGGTGGATTTCAACGTGCTTTTTGAGGTAATCGGCAATGAGTTCCGTCAACACCGGCTGAACGATCGCCCGGTTGGAGTTTTGAAAGACGATTCGCAAAATGTCGCTGCGCGGAGGCACCTCGACGGTCAGGCCCTTTTGCAGCACAACCGCGGCCGCAAACTCGTTGGTCTCAACGCTGCCCTGGCCAAGAATCTTCTCCGGACCAATTGTTTTAGCCACCTGAACGGCCAGGTCAAGGCTCCTGATAATCTCGATCTCCGAGTTGATGATGTTAGCCCCGCCCGTGTCGAGGGTTTTGATTTGCTGGTCGCCGGTGATTCCGTTGGGCAGCCTGGATTCGAGGATGTAGCGGACGAACAGCTTGGCTTCGGACGTGTAGGAGGGGGGCATTGTAAAATACACCCCGGCCGCAGCCAAAAACCCCGCTACGGAAAGGAGGACTATCTTCCATTTGTGCCGGAAGAGAATGTAATAAATGTCAGCCAGGTTAAGCCCGGAGGCTTGGGGCTGACGGTCTTGATTTTGCATAGGTTTTGGTGATTCCATTGGGAGGGAAAGATGGAGACAGATAAGAGCCTGTTGTCCGAGAATTGCGCTAATTTACGCGAATTCTCCAATGCTATTCTCCCTGAGCCGCCCTGCCGCTTTCCCGGTTCTGGTCGTCTGTCCCCAATGCGCGCCCATTCGCGTAATTCGCGGATATCTATGTCCATCGGTGTTCATCGGTGGTCTGCCTCCGCATAGACACAGCTAAGCGACATGACGATACAGGACGGCCCCAAGCAACCGCGACACACTCAAGGGCAAGGCCGCGAATATGCGGTTGTACCATCCAGAAGCCTGGTCGCGATCGGTAACAAACGCGCTCTTCCGCAGGTCATATTTGAAATATTCGATCGCGTGCTCTCGCGTGCCCCAGGCCCGCTTGAATCGGCGCAAACCCTCATTGATCAGCGACGTTCGGCCTAAATGCAGCGTCCGGAAACCTCTCGAGGCATAATGCTTGATGCCGGCCCACATCACCAGGTCGTTTCCGCGAAGTTCAAGCATCGCCTCGTCGGAAGCCCCGAATTTGTAGATCGCCTGCTGCCCCGCGTGGAAAAAGATGCTGCCGGCGATGGTTCTCGCACCGAGCCGGGCAAGCATGATCATTCCGCCTCCCTCAGCCAGGATGTGCTGCTGCAGATTGTGAAAGAACTTGAACGGCTGCGGCGGCAGACCGTGTTTGCGCCGCGTTTGGCACTGCAATGAGTAGAATTCCTTGATTCCCCTGGCATCCTGCAAAATCTCAACCGTCACCCCCTGCTTTTCGGCTTTCCGGATGGCGCGCCGCACCGAGGATGTTAGCGCCGCAAACAATTCCTTCTCATCGTCCACCAGCACCAGCTCGTGACCATAAAAACGCTGAGACGGCAGGGTGGTGGCGAGAAACTGTTTTCCGCCCCGTAATTCGAGGTATTTCCAATGCCGGTCCCGTCCGTACTCGACCGCTTGGTCGAAAAGCTGTTGGAAAGCAGGCGAATCGCCCGCCAGCGGTTCGCAGTAATCGGTAAACGGGAGTGATACTCCCCTGCGACCCGTCAGCCAGCTATCAACCTCCATCACGGGCAGCAGCGCATCCAGATGTTCTCCCGCCTGCGTCGCGAAGTAATTTGGCTGGTACCCGTAAGTCTGCTGCAGTACTTTTGCCCATGCGGTTCCGTGGAAGAACGAGCAACCGGCGTTTGCGGGAAGCCTGCTGTCCCACCGCTCCTCCGAAATAGGGTTCAGCCGCTGCACGGACCGGCTATGAACCTGCGACCGCCAATGGGGAAGCGAATTCACCGTAGCAACCTCCGCCTCAGAACTGATCTCCTGGATGGGGGAGAGAAGCTGGCCCGCACTCGCACTCATCCTAAAAAAGGGTTTTCCGCTGTTTTCGGTGGAATGAGGCTTTGGGGACAGCTCCGTTAGGAGCGCCATGTTTATAGAACACGAGCCCCAAAACACCATCCAAGCTCCGTCAGGAGCG
>PMYF01000512.1 GCA_003171295.1 Acidobacteriota bacterium
TCGCCCGAGCCGTGCCCGTGCGGTCTGGCGCTGCCGGTCATCGAGGTCGCCGGGCGCACCAACGACACGCTCTGGATCACCGACCACTCCGGCCGCCTGGTCACCCTGCTGGCCACGCCGATCCTCGTCGCGTTCATGGAGGCGCCGGGCCTGCGGCAGTACCAGCTCATTCAAGATGCGCCGCACCACATCCACATCAACTACGTGGTCGAACGACCGGGCGCCGAGGAAACCGTACGCCGCGAAATCGAGCGCGTGTTCCAGGCCTACCTCGCCCGCCACGGCCTGCCCGACACGGTGCAGCTTTCGTACGCGGCCCTGCCGGAAATTCCGCGCGATCCGCGGACGCACAAGGTGTTGCAGGTGATCAAAACGATTAAAGACCCTCGGGGCGAACGGTGATCAAGATAAATCCGAATTCGTACGGATATGTGCTTGACACATGCCGAGAACTGTTGAATACTATGAGTAGCGGGCAAGTTGCTTTGGAGGCAAAATGTTGAGTCCGAAGTTCGCGAGAGTTCAGTCTGGCCGATATTCCAACACGGGCGAAATAAAGGAAAATGGGGAGACATATACCCCGAAGAAGCTGGCCGATTTCGTTGCCACTCAGATTGCCAAGGCCCTCAACGACCGACTCCAGTCTGCCATACCCCTGCGCGTGCTTGATCCCGCGGTTGGTGATGGGGAGCTGCTGATGAGCCTTCTAACGGCCCTTACTGGAAACGGCCGGCCAGAGATCGAAGTCTTCGGTTTTGATACAAGGCCCGTTGCGCTAGAGCGCGCCTCTAACAGACTGGCACAACGTTTTCCCGCGGTTAGAATGCATCTTTCTTCCACGAATTTTCTCGAATTTGTTGAAGATCGTTTTCCTTCGAGTGTGTGCGAGACATTGTTTGGCGAAAAAAGCATTGAAAAATTCGATGTCGTTATTGCAAACCCGCCTTACGTCCGTACCCAGGTCTTGGGAGCGCTGCAAGCGAAAGCAATTGCTAATCGATTTGCGTTGAAGGGGCGCGTGGACCTCTACCACGCTTTTGTCTTCGGGATATCGCAACTTCTGAAACCGAGAGGTATCGTCGGCATCATTGTTTCCAATCGCTTTATGACGACCAACTCGGGCGCATCCGTTCGACAGGCATTTTGTCAGCGGTTCAAGGTGCGGCACGNNTCTGGGACTTGGGCGACACGAAGCTTTTTTCGGCGGATGTTCTTCCTGCGGTGCTGCTGTTAGAGGGGCTAAGCGACGACCATCAGACCTCCGCTCCTTTTGTCTCAATCTACGAGACTTCGTCTACTGGAACGACGCATGTCAAAGATCCCATCGATGCCCTGGCGGTGAATGGGATTGTTCAGACCGACGACGGTAGGAATTTCCTCGTCCAACATGGCAATCTCAATACGGGACCCAACTGTGATTCCATTTGGAGTATTGGTACGAACGACATCGCAACGTGGCTGGCCACAGTGAGCGATCACACTTGGAAAACGTTCGGGGGGCTGGGAAAGGTAAGAGTGGGCGTAAAAACCTGTGCAGACGAGGTATTCATAAGAGCGGATTGGGAAAGGCCGCCTTCGGGGGAAAGGCCCGAGTTGCTTCGCCCACTTACGACGCACCACATAGCCCGACGCTTCAAAGCCCTAGAGCGGACACAACGCTACGAGATCTTATATCCTCATGAAGCAGTTAATGGAACGCGCCGAGCGGTGGATATTTCGAAGTTTCCGCGGGCTTTAGACTATCTGGAGAAACATCGTAAAATCTTGGAAGGTAGAAAATATCTCAAAGATGCCGGCCGTCAATGGTTCGAGATATGGGTTCCACAGCAACCCGCTCTTTGGGGCAGAACCAAGCTTGTCTTCAGAGACATAGCGAAGAACCCGACTTTCTGGATAGATCAAGGTGGGACTATTGTGAACGGAGACTGCTACTGGATAGTCTGTGACGATCAAAATGAACGTGATCTGATTTTCCTTGCATGCGCGGTGGCAAACTCTACATTCATCGAGGCCTTCTATGACCGGCGGTTCTGTAACAAACTCTACGCGGGACGCCGGCGGTTCATGACCCAATACGTCGAACAGTTCCCGCTCCCAAACCCATATACCGGGATCGGCGAAGAGATCATTCAAAAAGCGAAAACGTTGTTTGAGGTGATAGACGCCCCACAGGGTAAGTCGTTAGAGGTTGAACTAAATCGACTGGTTTGGCTGTCTTTCGGGCTACCGGTCGAAGAAATCCCTGGGAAGGGGGATCTGTAACTTCTTATTTACGACCTTTCCTTGGAATTGCGGGAACCTCTCAAAGAATCTTTCACCGGTCGTCATGATCAAATGCGTCACGATAACTGAGCGGTCGACCGTTTTCCCACAGAAGACCGCGTATCGAACGTCGCAGTGCCGAGTCTGCTGTCCACCAAGCTGAGGTTGGTCGAGAGATTGCGTGCTATCAGGTCGTACGAGACCGAGGTCGATAGTCGGAGACGTCTGAAGTTTGATTTCAAGCATTTGCCGGCGAACGTCCGGAAATCGGCCATCGTCCCGGTAC
>PMYF01000588.1 GCA_003171295.1 Acidobacteriota bacterium
CCCTTTTCTCTGGGGGGTCAGACAACCAAATGCGAGGTCTCGGGGCGTGAGGAGGTTCAGGTTTTTATTCAGCTTACCCACCCTCCGGCTGGGCGGATTGGTCAAGAAGATTCTAAGCGCCGAAGCTATTTGGCATGTAGGGTGACGCTGTACCCTGCCGCCCGGTGAAATAAATGCGGTTGGCTCCGTCCGGACAGTAGACCAGACCCTTGGCAACTGTGGCGGTCACTTTCCCGAGCGCGCGGGCGTTCACGCCGTTTCCCCCGCTTGAAGCCCGCGCGCCGCTGGACTCCGCGATTTCCAAATCCACCTGGTTTCCGGCCGCGGACACAGAGGAGACCACGCCGATGTGGAAGGCTTGCGACCCACTGCTGGTGTCGTAACTACCGTCGGAATTCTTCTTGGCGGCAATGCTGGGATCGTCGGATTTCACATCCTTGAAGAAGACAGCCGCATCGTCAACTCGAATCTCGCTGGGGTTCTTCCGGTGCAAGCCAGGGTTCAACCCCCAAATCGTTCGCGGTAAGTACCCGGTGGCGCCGTTAGGATTGGGATTGGTCACACTCGGACGCCCCATTCCCCAGTAGTTCGCCACGAAGCCTCCGCAGTCCACGCCCAGATTATTGTCAGCGTAAGCGCGAAGGTTCGTCTCATCCACCAGGCCGCAAAGCGAGGCGAGCCAAAGGGCATCCTGTATTTCGTTCGGTGCGCCCTTGCCGTTGTACACCCGCCAGAGCGAAGTCCTTACGTACTTGTCCCCTTGGACTTCAAAAACGTCAGGCAACGGCCTGCCCTTAGGCAATCCTGCGAGCTTAGGCAGGGCGCTGATCAGTTGGGAGTATTCGTGCGCCGCTCGGGTCGATTGCGCCCCCTTGCCGCTTTGCAGGTAGTTGCGCACCCCGGCCACGGTAAATGTGTCATTCACCCAGCACCAAAGCTGGAGGTACTTATCCACATAGTCATCGGCTGCCATCGAACCACCTCGCCGGACATTCTGCCTGAAGGTCTGGCGCAAGTCAAGGCAGCCCAGAAGAGCCGGTAACGGGTTACGAGTGACATGCAGCCTCTCCTTTGACATCTGTGAGAGTTGCGGCAACCAGCGTCAGAGGGACGCCGCTTGTTCAGTTGTTGCCTTGGGAGTGGTGCCAGCTTCGCGGGCAGCGGTGAGTTCGGTGTGAAGCAGGTTCTCCGCGAGGCTCCTGACGTACTTCCTGGCCGGTGTGAAGCCAAGATCCCGGCGCGTGAAGTAGCGAACACCGAAGTGACCGGCGACCACGGCACAAGCAGCAGAGAGAATGACGATGAGGGTCTTCATGATTCGATTACCTCCTTGGGATTGTGTTTCTTATCGGGGACAGAGATCGGGGACGATCAGCAAGCAGCCTATTTGCCGGCCCAGACGTAGTGGCCCGGCTGGGAGGTGATGGAACGGAAGCGTTCGCGGGGCACATTCAGCTTGCCGCGCAGTTGCTTGTGGCGCGGCTTGAAGGCGGTTTCATCGTCGGGGACGGTCTCCTCCTCGACGGCTTCCTTCAAGATGGGCTCAAACTTCTTGGCGCTCGGGAGTGGCGAGCCGTTATATGCCTCGGCGGCAGCGCGAACGCGCGGGTCTTTCCACAAAGCTGCCGCCCAGTCCTCCAGGGAGATCGGGCCACCTTCCACGGACTGCTCCAGGAAGAACTCCGCCTTTTCGCGCAGCCATCATTTGAAGGCCTCCGCGAACTCCTTTTCGTAGTCGGGCGGCACCCACCGACGCTTGTAAACGGGATGTTCGATGCGGGCGATGTGCTCGTTCTCTCGGCTCACTTCCATTCGGGCTTGCCAAAGCTGTCTGCGCTTCTCATCCCAATCGGCGGGCGGCCCGGCGTGAATGGCCGCAAGCTCGGAGGGCCGCTGCCCAAGTGCGACCTCCCAGGGGTGCGCGGCATCCATCACCCCTAATCCCACTGCCGGGTGATCCTGTGGCAGAAGTCCGTAAGCAGCGTAAACCAGCCAGTCCATCTCTTCCTGAAGAGCTATCATCCCTCTGCGGAGTCGCTCGCGCTCTTCCTTGGCCTTGGCTTTCAGACCGAGCAGCTCTTGCGCCGTGTCGAAAGGTCGCGAGATGGATGGGTGAGGCCCAATGTAACCTGGCAACGCCCGATTCCAACCGTCATAGGCCTCGCCGGGCTTCTCGAGTAACGTCTGCAGAGAAAGCGTGATGATCTGCTTTGCGCGCGAACTGGCGGCGCGAGAAAAAGCCACCAGGCTTTTCCCCAGTATACCTTTGCTCAAAGTAATTTCAGGGACCGTCAGTTCACCAAGGGTGTTTCCTGAGAACTCAAAACGGTCCTGTTCACCGTGTTTGCCAGGTCCCTTGTTGAAGCAGACTTGCTTAAGAATGAAGAGCACGCTACTGCTATTCAAGAACCCGACTATTGCGGGAAACAATTCGACAGGCAACTTTGTCTTTAAGACGCAAGATTGCGCTTTTTCCTTAAAGGCAATTGAGTGGTCCGAAAGATAACAGTGGTTGTACATTGAGATTTGCGGAAAGATGGCATTGAACTCCGCGCGCAGTTTGGCTCTCGCGAGACGGCGATATTCGAACCACTTCAGATGGATTTCCCTTTTGGGAGTTGTACCGGAAATGATCAGGTTCTCTAGGTGATTCCGATAGGGCGTAAGAAACTGTTTGGGGTTGTCCCCTGGGGTGAAACAAACAGTTAAGGCACTCCTTGCCGTTTGCTGAGATTGCATTGTACCGGGAAGGCTCTTTCTTGCAAAATGGGCGCCGGCTGGGGAAGCGGCGGCAGGCTCTGCAGGAGTGCAACCTGCCAAGGAATAGCCAGCTGGAAACTCATCGCGACGATGAGGCCGGGCGCGGTCCTGCCTGGGCCGCCCCGGCAAAGAACCGGAAGCGCTTCTCATCGTACGATAGATTTCCCCATGTCTGAGAAAACTCATAAGGGAAGTAGCCGCGCCGCGGCCTGCTTGTGGTTTTGAACCCGCAGCCCGCGCTCGAATTCCGCGGGGGGCAAGTAGCCGAGCGCCGAGTGCAGGCGTTTTGGGTTGTAGACCTTCTCCAGGAACATGCCCATGCTCGTCTGGGCCTCGGCCAGATGGCGATATTCGGAGCGGTAAACCTCTTCGTACTTCAGGGTTTTCATGAACGATTCGCACGCGGCATTGTCTCAGGGATGGGCTTTCCGCGACATGCTGATGCGGATGCCGTGGGGCTTGAGCAATTGCGTGTAATCGCTACTGGCGTATTGCACACCGCGATCGGAGTGATGCACCAGACCCGCACTACGGGACCGCCGCCTCGCCAACGCCATGTGCAAGGCCTGAAGCGTCAGCGCGGCTTCCAGGGTGCGGTCCAGCGCCCAGCCGATCACGCGCCGTGAAAACGCATCCAGGATCACCGCCCAGTAGACAAACTCCCGCTCCAGACGGATGTAAGTGATATCGGCCACCCCGAGCTGATCGAGACCGCTCCGCGTCAGGGTGCGGGCCAAGTTGGGATACACCTGCAGGCCGTGCCCGGAGTCGGTCGTCACCACAAACTTCCGCCGCCGCAAGCACAGCAGATTGTCCTGGCGCATCAGACGGTAGACCCGTTTGTGATTCACCGCCCAGCCGCGCCGCTTGAGCTCTGCCGTCATCCGCGGCCACCCGTAGCTGGGAAACTCCAGCGCGATTCGCTGCAGGGCGTCACGGAGTTTCATGTCCCGATCCGGCCCCGGCGGGTCGGGGGGAAAGCGATAAAACCCCGACCGGCTTACCCCTGCCCGTGTGCACATCCGTTCCACCGTCAAGGCTACGCCTCCCTCCCTGGGGCTCTGGATCTGCTGGTAGACAGCGGCTTTCCAGCGAGTGCCTGCAGTTTCCGCTGCTCGTCGATGCGCTGCAAGCACCCCTTCAAAAAATCGATCTCCAGCGCCTGCTGGCCAATCGTGCGCTCCAGTTGAGCAACCTGGCCCTCCTCCCAGCGCCGTTTCCCCAGGCCCGGAAACACATTGCCGGGCCCTTGGCGAAACTCCCGCCGCCAGCTTGAACTCCTTCGNNGACAAACCCATGACTCAATCCTCCCTTTAATGGCATTTTCATACCATTCGCTCAATTTTGAGTCTTAACTGTTTGTCTCAAAAATGGGGACAAGTCCAGACGTAAGCGTACGTAAGATCCTGGAGGAAGCCACCCGAAGGGCCTTGCGGGACGGGAGAAAGGATAAGCCTTTGTTTGTTCCCCGTTTAATATTGTCCTCGCTTGCAACCAACGTGAGAGCTCTTATTGCGTGCTGGCGCGTCCGAGATGGCCGGTAGTCAAAGCCTTCAGGTGCTCATCGAGTTTCTTACTTGCCATCTCCCGCAGGGCGTGCCCATAAGGGACCAGTTCAAGACTCAGCCGATCGCACGTGGATTCAAACTCTTGAAACGCCTCATGGAAACACGCTTTGGCGCGAGCCTGACCATCCTCAATCCCCACCCCGATTTTACGCAGTCTCACACTGGCCTTCTCGGCCAGGTTATCGATTTGAGCGGCGAGATCGGCACGAACCTTGTCGAACCTTTCCAGCAGGATGGAGTAGGATGCGCTGTCGTGCTCGATCCGGCGAGTTAGAAAGCTTCCCTGCAGCCGGACGGCGAAATCGAACCAGCGCCCGCGGACTAACTGCCGGAGCGCTTCACTGACCGAATAAAACTGCCTGGAAATGCGGAAGATCCCTGCTTGCAACTCAGAGGGACTGATGAGTGTGGAACAAACCACGGCGTGCTGAGCGTCAAAGAGCTGCCAGTCGCCCCAGGCGAAGATACGTTTTTCCTCGGCCAGGCGACGGGTCAGGGGAGGGCCAGGCAGGGCAGTGAGCGCGAAGAACTGGGTCGTAGTGAGCCGTGATTCCCGGGCAAACTCCAGAGTCTCGCTCAGAGTCTCCGGCGTGTCGGCGTCGGAACCCAGCACGAACATGCCATGCACACGGATCCCTGCGTCATTGAAGGCTGCGATGGCTTTGCGGTTCTTTTCGAGTGTCGAGTGCTTTTTGAACAGCTTCAGGGTTTCTTCGTTCACGGATTCGAGGCCAACGAAGACCATCGAACAATTCGCACGCTTCATCAGGCGCAATAGTTCACGGTCTTGTGCCGTTTCAACCCGCACCTGCGCAAACCAGCGCGGCATCTTGACTCCCTCGGAAAGAAGCCGCTCGAGCAACCGCACCGTCCGGGCGCGGTCAGCCGCAAAGATGTCGTCGCCGAAAAAGATCCGCTTGCCGTTTCCATGGATGGTGTGGCGAATCAGCTCGACCGCCGCATCGTCGCTCAGAAACCGGAATCCCCGGCCGAAGTTCTGAATGACCGAGCAGAACTCACACTCATAGGGGCAGCCGCGCGAAGTGTTCACGACGTTGTGAGTGATCCCTCGGGTGGCGTGATCGGAATACACGGGAAAGGGGAGTGCGGAGAGCTCTGCGCTGGTCAGGTAGGGACGGTCGGGATTGCGAATCATTTCGCCATCGCGATCCCGATAATCCACTCCCAACAAGTCAGTGAGGTTGGGATTCTCCAGGTCATCTTCCAGCCGCTCAAGTAATAAAGGCAGCGTGGAATCCCCTTCGTGGTTGACAACCACATCGCCAAATTGCAGAGACTCTTCCGGCAGCGCTGTGGGATGCGGCCCCCCGAAGAGGATCTTGACGCAGGGATTCAAGGCACGAACGCGCCGCGCCAACTCATATGACTGATTCGCCGTGCGCGTGATAATCGAAATACCCAGAACGTCCGTGCCGGAAAGCCGCTTCCAATCGTCCACATCCATTCGCCCGGGAACGCGGTTGTACTGTGGTTCGAGCGTGACGATATCCTCATAACCCACGCGGCGGCAGATTGCTTCGAGCAATGGCACGCCGCGACCCGGATATCGGTGCAGGGAGTAAACGTCTTTCGCCATCCGGCCGTCCAGCCGGCCATCAACCGTGGCGGGCAGCTCAACAAGCGTAATGCGAAGATCCTTCACGAAAGCACCTTGACTCTCCGTCAGCAACGAGAGTGGCCCAGGAGTTATTCTGACTGCAACGCTCAGGATTGGGAGCCACCCAAGGGGCGGCCCCTCAAAAGTTTCCTACCTCCGCAATTTGAAGTCTGTCCAAAATTGCTCAGACTTCAGATTTTACTCGGTTGCGGATCTCCTGCCATGGGCTCCTGCGAGTGCTCGTACGAACCAGGGCCAAAGGCAAGAATACCGCGGCGTTGCTCAGACTGCCAAACAAATCGCTGCTCGTCCAGCCAGCGTAGCACGGGCCTCTGTGGTGTGAGGTCCGCGGCATTTCGCGCCCGCCAGCATGCGCCGGCTCGGTTCTTTTGCCTCCGCCCCGCAACGGTGGCCCGGTCTTCACCAGATGTGGCAGGCCTTGACGCGCACCATCTTCTGCCCGGCGTGGCAGCCGAACGCCTGCCAGAACTCCGGCAGGTTTGAGACCACGTTATTCACCCGGTACTTNNTGTTCACACCAGGAAAAAGCATAGGCAAGAAAGAAGCGCTGCCGCGGCGTGAGGCCGTCCTTCTCCTTCGTGTCCAGGTCCTCGCCTTGGCGGGCCAGCGCCGCCTCAAGTGCCATGAAGGCCAGATGCAGCCCGCCGTTGTCGGCGGTGTCTTCACCCTGGGTCAGGCGGCCGTCCTGCTTCACTCCCGCTCCCGCCTCGGGCACCATCTGCGTGTACTCATCGGCGATGCACTTGCCCCGCTCCTCATACTCTTTGGCGTCGTGGGTGGTCCACCAATCGCGCAGGTTTCCCACAGCGTCAAACTTGCGCCCCTGATCATCGAAACCGTGAATGGTCTCATGTCCAATGACCGCGCCGATGGACCCATAGTTGACGGCGTCATCCTGGCTCGGATCGAAAAAGGGCGGCTGCAGGATGCCAGCCGGGAAGTTGATGGTGTTGGTCTGGGGATCTTCATAAGCATTGATCGTGGGCGGCGTCATCCCCCATTCCGTCCGGTCGACCGGCTTTCCGATTTTGTTGACCCAGCGCTCGAATTCGAACCGCGTGGCGTTCTGCCGGTTCACCAGGTGGCTGGCGCGTCCGATCTCGACACTGGAGTAATCGCGCCATTGGTCAGGATAGCCGATCTTGTTCAGCGTGGCGTGCAGCTTCTCGGTAGCCTGCCGCTTGGTCTCCGGGGCCATCCAGTCCTGCGCGCCAATATCCTTGGCGAGCGCCGATTCAATGTCCTCGACCAACTTGACCGCGCGCTGTTTGCTCTGCGGCGGGAAGGCGCGCGCCACATAGACCTCGCCCAGGGCCTCGCCCAGGTTGCCATCTACGCTGCGGACGCAACGCCGCCAGCGTGGCTGCAACTGCTCGACGCCGAGCAGGGTGCGCCCGAAAAACGCGAAATTCTCGTTCACGAAAGCCGTGCTTAAAGAACCGGCGGAGCCGTGCAGGAACTGCCAACGGAAATACGCCTTCCAGTGCTCCAGCGGGTGCTGCTGCAGCATCGCTTCCAGGTTCTTGAAGAAGTTGGGCGCGGTCACGATGTAATGGGGCGTGGCGGGCGCGCGCACCGCCTCCAAGTAGCGGTCCCAATCAAACGAGGGCGTTAGCGCCTTGATTTCCGCGAGCGACATCTTGTTGTTGAGGTTCTTAGGATCGCGGCGCGCCACCGGGTCCATCGCGGCCGTAGCCAGCGCGGTTTCCATCTCCAGCACCACCGCCGCATCGGCTTTGGCCGGCTCGGGTTTCTCTCCCGCCAGCACCAGCATGTTCTTGATGTGTTCCAGGTACTTCCCCCGGATTTCTTTCGCCTTGTCAGTCTGGTCCAGGTAGAAGCTGCGCCCCGGCAGTCCCATGCCGCCCTGGTCAAACTGCGCGACATCCCGGGAGGCATTGTCGAAATCCGGCGAGCCGGAGAAGCCCAGCAGCGCCGCGTCAGTCTGATCCCCCCCCTGCTCCCAAGCACCGGGAATGGTCTGGTGCAAGTGCGCGACCTCCAGGGCGATGTCCGACTTGTTCTGGA
>PMYF01000416.1:0-6726 GCA_003171295.1 Acidobacteriota bacterium
GCGGCGAATCTGTTCCCACGTCACACCAGAAGTTTCTTTTGCGGCGCAAATAGGTCGTGAGAATAAATAAGTAAGCGATGGCCGAGAGAACGAGATGATGATGGAAGCCTCGCCAAGAGCGCCCTTCGAAATGATCGAGCCCCCAATCATCCTTGGAGCGCTGGTAGGATTGTTCGATGTGCCAGCGGGAGCGGCTCAGTTTCAGGCACCGAGCTTTGGTCGGCGACCGGTGCAGGTAAGCCAGATAGTAGTGATAAGGTTCGGGATCGCCCGTCGCCCAGTCGCTCCGCCATCGGACCGATCGATTTCCGATGACCCGGCATCAGCAGTCCTTCGACAAAGCGGGCCGCCGCCACCCGCCGCTCGCTTCGGCCCAGGCCCGCGATCAAGGGAGCCATGAACTCATGAAATCGCTTTACACTCTCTTTCCAAAGTTTGGCATTCCAGGGGATGGGTTTCATGCACCCCTCGTATAGGCAGGCAAGGAAAAACGCAAGAACTACTTAACACAGTAATAGTAGGCGCGAGGAACTATTACTTGGCTGCTGCCGCCTTGACCTTGGCGAGCAGATCGCGCGCCGGGCCCTGGAACTGTCCGGGTAGTCCCGCGGCCTTCGTCAAAGCATCCATTGCCCCGCGATGGTTGGCGGGAGCCCCAGATTCGTAGGCATAACCCATGTAGTAATAGGCCTGACCCTGCAGCGCCGGATTCCCCTCCAGAAGGTCACCGGCCATTTTGAGCTCATCAATCGCCGGTCCCAGCTTCTTGGTCTTGCTGCCTTTCACAAAGGCGGCGTACCCCAGCGTCAGGTGAGCTATCCCCAATTGGTTGTTCTGTTCTTTCTTAAACGCCGCGTCGTCCACGCCCTCTGGTTTCTTCATGTCTTGCGCCACGGTCAAAGCTTTCTGCGCATAGTAAGCGGCCTTGTCGACCACCGGGTGAGCCACATAGAAGGCATCGATCAGACCCATGGTATTCAGTACAACGAGGTTGTTGGGATCGGCGGCAAGAGTTTTTTCGCCATACTCCACCGTCTTGTCGAGATTGCTCTGCATTTGGTAAGCCTGGAAGTAGGCGGCGTTGATCTGGCCCGCGTTGTCCTTTTCAGACTCGGGATAGGTCTTGATGAAATTGTCGAGGGCCTGAACGCGCTTGGCGGCGTCGGTCATGCGTGGCAGGAGCTGGAAAAACGCGTACACGGCGTAGGCGCGGCTGTCCTTGGCCAGTTCGGCGGCGTCTTTCTGAATCTTATCCCAGTCGGCGTCGCTGGCGTTGGGGGGCCGGCTCGGTTTGATTTCTGCCGTGATCTGGTCAGGGACCTTGCCGATCGCGTCAAAGGCCGTGTCGCTCACCTTGTTGCTTGCGACATAGGCCCGCATGAGGGTGAGGAGCAGGTTCAGGTCCTGGTAATTCGCGGCCAGATCCTTCTCCGCGAACTCGATGGATTTGTCGACATTATTCTGCTTCAGGTTGATGCTGGCGTAGTATTCGTTCGCACACGTAATGAACTTGGAATCCGCGTGTTCCTGTACGAACTTGTCCAACGCCGCGATCTGGTCCTGCGGATTTTCAGCGCCGTTGATGCTGAGCATCAGGCGGTCTTCGTCCGAACCGACGGTCACCGTAAAGTTCGGGCAGGGTTGTTGTGCGAATAAAGGTGCGGGCACCATCCACAGGGTGACCAGGATGAAGGCGCCAAAGCGCTGGTACATGGAAACCTCCCCTTTAGGACGAAATCTGGGTTTCGGGTCTCCGCCCCAGTCGAGGCACGAACCGTGGGACGGATTGCCGATAGGCCTCATATTGAGGGCCATATTGGTCCAGCAGGGCACGCTCTTCAAGCCGTGCGAGGATTTGATACAACAGGATGTTCAGAATAGCCAGCAAAAAAATCGGCAAGGCGCCGGTCAGGAACGCCGCGCTCAGGAGCATGAGCATGTAGAGCAGGTAGCGCGGGTGACGCATGCGACCGTATATGCCTGTGCTCACGACGCCCCGCAAGCGATGCTCGGGGTGAATCTCCGGCAGGCCCGCCAGGCGCCGGCAGCCGAACGTGTGGCGCGTCTCGACTTCCAACCAGGCGCCGAGGAAAAACAGAATTCCACCCATCGTCCAGGTCAGCGCATTGCGCTCCAAGCGCCCTGCGAAAAGCCAGTGGCGCGCGAGAAGGAGGCCCACTGCAAATCCCAGCCAAACCGGCAGTGCCACCCACAACGCGCGACTGCCCACCCGTCGCCAGTAATGGATGGCGGGGTGAAACAGGCACCAGAAGAAGGGAATCCAGATAAGCAGGAGGAGACCCGCGAGAGCCAGCAAATCGACGACCCGTAGAAGAACCGGCACGAGTGAAAACATAAGATTCTTCAGTTGCCCGCTGCGCGCGTCAAGCCACGCCATGTACGACCGGACTTTCGTCTTCCGGCGGCGATAGAAATGGTCGTCAGGCGTACGCGCCGAAAAATCGCGAAAAGATCTGCGATGCGGAGTCGGCACGCCTGCGCCGCTGCCATTTTAGCTCGAAATCTCACCCGGCACATGTACAATGATGAGTCGCCGCCGGGGCGGCGACCCTGGACAACCGAATCAGCGAAAACTTCAGCAGGAGGAATCGCGATGCAGCTCTTGGCATGGGAGAGTGTGAAGAAAGAAGTTCTAAACGATAAGCTCTGGAGGAAACTCGTGACCGGGGAAAAGGCCATGGTGGCGCAGCTTTTTCTCGCCCAGGGGTGCCTGGTGCCGACGCACCAGCACGTGAGCGAGCAGATCAGCTTGATTCTCGAGGGCGCGCTCAAGTTCGAGCTCGAGGGCCGCGAAATCATGGTGCGCGCGGGCGAGGTGTTGGTGATTCCCTCTAGCGTTCCGCACAGCGCGCTGGCGCTCGAGGACACTCGCGGCTTCGATGTTTTTAGCCCCATCCGCCAGGATTGGCTGGATGGGACGGACAGCTATTTGCGGAAATAGCCGTCAGCGGTCGGGGGACACGCTCGGCGGGCGTAGGGCCGGTTCGCGAACCGCCCCTGCCTGGGCAGCGGAAGTCACGAGGGAATCAGCCCGCATCCGGCGCGGGCGGTTTGAGCTCGCCGACGATGAACCAATAAGCCAGCAGGCCGGCGACCAGAACCACTGCCGCGAGGGCAAAGGCAGGAAGGTAGGTTCCGGTGCGGGCGATGAGGAAACCCGTGATGAGGGGTGCCAGCACGCCGCCCAGGTTCCCGGCAAAATTCTCGAAGCCGGTCCAGATGCCCACTTCCGCTGCCGGCGCACAGCACTGCAGGATGACAATCAGGTTGCCGGTAGCGAGCCCCACGAGCGAGCCGCCGACGATGAGTGCGAGAGCCGTGAAAGCCGTCTCGGCGCGGGCGGCAGGAATGAGCAGTAGTCCGGTCAGGAAGGCAACTGTGACCAGGCTCTTGCGCGTGCGGGTCTCATCCCACCCCCAGCGAATGAGCCAGTCGGCGAGCCAGCCTCCAATCGGTTCACTGGCGCCGAAAACGAAATAGGGCAGCGCCGCGGAAAGACCCGCCCGCAGCAGCGTGAGGTGGCGCACGGTAACGAGATAGTCGGGCAGCCAGGTGACCAGCAGATACCAGTAATAATCAAAGCAGAAAAAACCCAAGCAGATGCCGAGCAGGTTGCGGTTAACGTGGAACCCGCGGGCCGGGGTCGACGCGGCCGGCGAGCGCGCGGCCGCGAAATCACTGTGCGCGCCTCCCAGGTTCCTGGGCGCGGCCAGGAGCCAGGGTACCAACCACGCAAATGCCGCGAATCCCACCAGCGCAAACATGCGCCGCCAGCCGTAGAGCAGCAAGAGCATGGCAATGAGCGGCGCGCCCAAAGCCAGACCCGCGCGCGTGCCACTATCGAATAGTCCCGAAGGCAAGCCGCGCTCCCGGGAAGAGAAGAGCACGCTCACGATCTTGGTTCCGCCCGGAAGGTAGATCGACTCCCCGATGCCGAGCAGGATGCGCAGCAGAATCAGGACCCCCAGGCTGCCCGCCAGGCCCGTCAACCCGCAGGCCAGCGACCAGAGTGCAAACAGGCCAGCGTAAAGCCAGCGCAGGTTGAAGCGGTCCGCGCACCAGCCTATGGGAATCTGCATCAGGGCGTAGGACCAGAAGAAGGAGGAAAGCAGCAACCCTTTGGTTTGGGGGGTCAGATGGAGATCGAGAGAGATAAGCGGCAGGGCGACGGATATCGTGGCGCGGTCGAGGTAATTGATGAACGAGGCGACGAACAGCAGGGCCACCAGCACCCAGCGTCGCGAATTCGAAATGGGCGGGAAGCCGGCCCGAGAGGCGTCTCCGGGGGAAGAAATGTGTATTGGGCTCACTCCGCCATCCCTATCCGCAAGATGGCGGCAGCATATCGCAATTTGCGGGAAGGTCAAGAGGAGAAAACGGCGGGTAGTGTCCTATTGAGGGTTGCATAAGATAGTGGCAGTTCTCGAGTAGCGCCTGCATCTTGCCGGCACCCGGAAATGCCGCCAGGATGGCGGCGCTACTCGCGCGATAGGATGAGCCTCCTTGGAATGCCCTTTGCCGCACGGGCTCTTTTGGGGTGAACTCCCCGGGCGGCAGGCAACGCAACCCTGAAGGTGCGGCATCACAAAGGGCGGTCGAAAGATTCGCAATTCACATATGCACGTGGGGTCTGGGCGGCATGAAGGGATCTGTGCGGCAGGGGTTATATGGGCTGGTTCTTCTCGCAGCTCTGGGTGCAGCGGGATGGATCCTGGTGGCCCGGACGAGCCCAGGAGGGCTTGCGCCGGACCGCCGCCTGCCCGTGGCGCGAGCTGGACAATTGCGCCATGCCCCTCGTCTATCCAGCGCAGCCGCTGACGACGGCCTTCATCAGACCCACCAGAGGCTCCGACCCGTTGATGTCTTCTCCCTTTCTCCCTCCTCTTTGATTCTCACCTTTACCACTCCGGCGAACGCAGAGAAAGACCTTCTCAGCTTGATGCAACGAAGACGCGAATAGAACGGCGCCACTCACTCGCGGCGAACGGCTGGCGGCGAGTTTGCGCCGGCCGAGGGGTTTCCTATTTCTCGCGCGATCCTGGGCATGCCCACGATTGGCCTTGCGAGGATCAACCTGGCCAAGAAGGAGGTGGACGACCGTGACAAGATCTGCTGATTCCGAACTTAGCCGACCGAATTTCTTTAGTCGTCTCCGGAGGGCGTTGCTGGTCGATCATGATGCTGGGGACCTTCAGTACTACTCGGCATTGTTGCGTGGTTTGGGCTACGTCGTGCATTCCTTTGCGACTTACCGGGAGGCGGAGCGTTGCCTGGAATGCGAGGTGATCGATTTCGTCATCGTGAACCAGGGCAGCCCGGCCTTTGAAGCGCGAGAACTTGTGGAGCGCGTCCTCGCACGCAACCGGCGCACGCCGGTGGTGGTGTTGACGCACTGCCTGGATATGGGCTGCTACCTCGAGGCGATGCAACTGGGGGCGGTGGATTACTTCGAAAAGCCCCTGAGCCCGGCCGACTTGGAGCACCTCGTGACCACGGTCGGTTCACCTCATCTGCGCGAGATGCACGGGCAAACGGCCTGAAGAGCCTGGGCGGCATCTTCTGTTCGAGCGGGTGACCGCGGCGACTACTCGCGACCCCAGTGGGTAGTCTACTGCCGGCTTCAGGTCTGCGGCTTGTCCATGTCCTCGTCCCCAGCGGGGGCAGGGATATGTCTTCGAGGCATGATGCTTTGGGCGCGGTCGACGAGCAATGCCGCCGCACCACGGGATTCATGCAGAAGGGAACCGCCGAATCTTTGCGGGTGAGTTCCGGGCCAACCGCAGTTTAATGAATAGTAAATAGACTATTTGCCCATGTTGACGGCTGGTCCAACAGCGACCCCCTCCTTCCGGGGGTATATTGTGCCTGTATTGTCAATGGTTTACGAAGACTATCAGCGAGCCCGTCTGGCGTTATGGTTAGTTGAAAATTTGCTTGACATCTATTTACCGACGAATTACTCTCACCTCATACTTTGGTGCCATGCGCAAGAACCTTCCAACCCGAAATCGGAATGTGCATTTCGGTGTCGTGTGTAGGGTCGCCGCCGGAAGCACCCAACCCCGCGAGCCCGCGCGAGCTTTCAGGCAGTTTGTTTCAGCCATACCCTGGGTGCAATTCGAGATTCAATCACTCAGCCTTCCACATCTAAAATGGCCCGCGCGGGCATCGCGTAGTTTGAACTGCCACTTGAGCGAAGGGCATGAATGCCCGGACGCCTCTGCTGGGTATGTTGAACCTTCCCTTGCACCGCTTGCAGCGCATATTCCTTATCTCACCACGGCCGTACCGCCTGCCCAGCCCCAGAAGCGTGTTCAACGAGCCTTGGCTTTACGCACCCATTGGGAGTAACGATGTTTCACCTGAATCCCCGGGTCAGGCGCGGGAGCGCAGATAGTTTTCTCCGTTAGGCAAGTGGGCCCCTTTACTCCGCTGGGTAAGGGATCAAGCATCGGCACTATGGAGAACTCCCATGTCAAGCGGCGCTTTCATGCAACGAGGAATCGAGTTTGCGTCTCGATCTGGGAAAACCAGAATTCTGCTGGTGGATGAGGACGCCAGTGACTTGAAACTTTACCGCTTGGTCCTGGAAGGCCATGGGTTCGAAGTCCTTGCCTGCGCATCCTATGAAGACGGTGTCCGATTTCTGGACGCCAAGCCTTTTGACTTTGTGCTGGTGAGCCAGGGCAGCTTGGCCTTCGAGGG
>PMYF01000416.1:6731-12464 GCA_003171295.1 Acidobacteriota bacterium
GCGGTGGATTACCTGGAAAAGCCGGTGGCGCCAACGGAGTTACTACGCTTCGTGCAGGCCCATGTTCAGCACAGCAAGTTCAGCATGCAGGCGGGCGCGGCCTGAAGCGGCGGGGGCATTCTTATACTACCCTCGCTGCGGGTGGCGTGGCAGTTCCAATGCGCGGAATGAGCAATTGAAGGACCACCATCGCCAGGGGGTGCATGACCCCAGCGATGATAAAGAGCGGGACATAGGAGTGGAAGTACTGCAGAGTGTAACCCGCTACGGGCGCAATGATCATTCCTCCCACGGCGCCGCCCGCGCCGCCCAACCCCACCACTGAGGCCACGTCCTTCCGCGGGAACATGTCCGAAACCAGCGTGTAGATGTTTGCTGACCAGCCCTGGTGGGCCGCGGTCGACAAGGAAACAAAGGCCAGCGCCCACCACGGGCTGGGAGAGAACACCGCCAGGATTCCGGTGGGCATCAGGAGGGCGCAAGCCAGCAGAGTGGTCTTGCGCGCAAAGTTAACGGAATGCCCGCGGCGAAGCAGGAAGCCGGAAAGCCACCCGCCGACGATCGAGCCGGGTACCGCCGCCAGGAAGGGAATCGCCCCGAATAGCTGCAGGCGCGCGATGGAGAAATGACGCGCCTCGATCAGGTATTTGGGCAGCCAGAAGATATAGAACCACCAGATCGGGTCGGTCATGAACTTGGCCAGCGTGAAGCCCCACGCCTGCCGGTATCGGAGAATGTTCCGCCACGGCTGGCTTGCGCCCGAAGAGTCCGGCTCATCGGTTTGCTGCGTCTCAATGTGCTGAAGCTCCCCCAGCGTAAGCCAGGGGTGGCGCCGGGGCAGGCGGTAGAGAAGCAGCCATGCGGCCAGGCAGGCAAAGCCCAGGGCGCCGGTGCCGATAAAGGCCGCCTGCCAGCCCCATTTGAGGAAAAACCACCCCACGACGGGATAGGCCACTACGGCGCCCACAGTCGTCCCCGAGTTGAAAATTCCGGTGGCCAGGGCGCGCTCGCGTTTCGGAAACCATTCCGCCACTGCCTTGATGGAGGCTGGAAAATTGCCCGCCTCACCCGCTCCCAGCAGGAAACGCGCCGCGGCAAAGGACATCACACCGCGCGCCAGGGCGTGCGCCATCGCGGCCAGCGACCACCACGTCATGGCCAGCGCGTAGCCGAACCGCGTCCCCATCCGGTCGATGATGCCCCCGAAGCCCAGCATCATGATGGCGTAGGCAAACTGGAAGGAGAAGACAATCCAACCGTAGTCACTCTCCGTCCAACTGAATATTTGCTGCAGGTGATGGGCAAGGATGGCGATGGTGCCCCGGTCAATATAGTTAACCAGCGAGCCAATGAACAACAGGCCGCAGATCGCCCAGCGGAGATTGGGGACCTTCAGGCCGCTGGCGGCAGGGGAGGCGAGTGGTCGAGATGAGGTAGGCTCATTCATAATATCCGTAAACATCCTGCGCAGAAGTTATGGGGGCGCGCCTGGAAAATTCCGCAGCCCTGGGAGCGCGGGCGAGGATTCTAATGCGTGGGTGGAAGCATGTCCAGTTATTCGTGTGGGAGTGGGTTTCACCAGTTTCGTGACCGGCCCAGTTTTGAGTTCCGCGGCGCCGCGCCCGAGGCTGGTGGGGAGGATGTTCCGTTGATGCAACTTGACACGCGAGGGGGATGGCAACTATCTTTGCGCAGAAGAATGTTTTGATCCTGCAGGGCGCAGCGAACTGCCGTCAAGCGGACCCGTCACCCAAGAATTCTCCCTTGCGCACGGAAGACGTCGCCGTGGGCGGGCAGGGTTCGGTTTCCGCACTGCCTGAACCCTTTCCCCGGGGCAGTTCTCTTAGTAGGCGCGGCCTGATGTATTAATACTAAATACGGTAAGGCTTTGGTGAGGCTGATCATGAGAGCTCGATCGAGGTCCGCGGAGATTTTCCGTCACAATCGCGACTACATCGCCGGTGGTGTGGTTTCTATCAATCGCGCCGTGCAGCCGGAAATCGCTTTTGCGAAGGCCCAGGGCGCCTGGCTGTGGGATGCTGATGGGAATCGCTATCTTGACTATCACGCAGCATTCGGTCCCCATTTCCTTGGACACAATGATCCCTACGTTTCCGCCGCTGTTCGCCGGGCATTGGAGGAGGAACGTAGCCTGTACGGGTCGGGAACCACGGAGATGGAAGGGCGCTTGGCCGAACTGATCTGTACCCACGCGCCTTTTGCCGACTCCGTGCAGTTGCTGAACTCCGGTAGCGAAGCCACGTGCCAAGCCATCCGGCTGGCCCGGGCCGCCACGGGACGCGATCACATCATCGTGATGCAAGGTGGATACAACGGCTGGCACAACGACGTTTCCTGCAATCTGATGACTCCGCTCGAAACCTTGGGCCCCCGCGTCTCACCGGGAGAATACCCTTACTTCCCCATCAGCGCCGGAGTGCCGATCGAACACCAGCGGTTGGTGCACCCCATCAATTTCAATGATCTGGAATCGGTCGAGTGGGTCTCGGAGCGGCACCCGATTGCCTGCCTGATTACCGAACCGATTCTTCAGAACGTCGGCCTGATCCATCCCTCCCCAACTTACTTGCGCGGCCTGCGGCAAATGGCCGACCGGTTTGGATTTGTCCTCATCTTCGATGANNGTCGTTTACGGCAAAGCCATTGCCAACGGCTACCCCTTAGCCGCCATTGCCGGGCGTGAGGAATTGATGAACTATTTCGCGCACCCGGACGCTTCCAAGCGGGTCCTGCTGGCGGGAACCTATAACGCCCACCCGATTCCCACGGCCGCCGCCATCGCCACAATCGAGCGCTTACAGATGAACGACGGAGAAGTCTACCGGCGGGTGGAAGCACTCGGTGCCCAAGCGGAAACGGGTGTGCGTGAGGTATGCCGGGAGGCTGGCGTCGAGGCCGTCGTATCTCGCCAGGGTTCGGCGTTTTGCCCGTATTTCATGGACCACCTTCCCGTTGACTGGCACGATCTCGCCCGCCATCACGATGCCGCTTTGGACATTGCTATGCGCCGGGAATTGGTGGAGGCAGGGATCTACTTCTTTCCCCTGGCCATGAAACAGTGTTCCATTTCCGCCGCACACACGGCTGACGATATTGCCATGACTTTGGAAGCCTTGCGGAAGGTCTTCTCGAATCTGGATGCGGCCGGAAAACTCGTTCGCAAACGAGATCTCAACTCACCCGCCCAGGCCCCGTCGGCCTGACATGCGAAATCTCGCGCCTGCCTTCATGGCGGCCCAGCTCATTGAACCACCCGGATCATTGGCCTTTCACCCAGGCGTGGCGGGGATCGTCAGCCCAAGCGCCGTAGCGCCGCTCTTCGCCGGCGAGCACCCAGGTGTAATGGAGTTCATAGCCGGGCGCGGCTACCACGGGGTGATAGCCTTTCGGCAGCAAGACCGTGTCGCCGTCTTCAACCACAAACACGCTGGAGAAACCTTCCGGGTCATCGGCCGCGGTATAGGTCCAAATGAAGCCGAAGCCTTGTGCGGGTTTCAAGCGAAAGTAATAAATCTCTTCGAGTACCGCTTCCTGGGGTGGGTTCGAGCGGTCGTGCTTGTGGGGCGGAAAACTTGACCAGTTGCCGGGCGGGTTCAGCGTTTCGCCGGCCAGCAAACGCTCCGCCGGCACGTTCTCACCCAGCGCCGAGTAGACCGTGCGCAGCCAGTTGTCACGCCCGACTTGCTTGGTGACGACGGTCGCGCCTTCCAGCAGCGCGGCTGCCGTCTTAGCGCTGGCGGGAGCCGAGAAGATTCCCATGTCCGCCGCCGATTCCGCTTTGATCTCCACCTGCGAGTTAGGGGGGAGATAGGTCATTACCGGCGGTCCAGAGAAAACGTCGGCGCGTTTTCCGATCTGACGGTAGAGCTCCTTGCTTCTGCCGACCGTGCTGACCGTCAGGGTCACGGCGCCAGAGAAGATGTCGAGCACATACTCGCGCCTCCCGGTGGGCAGGGAGTGGCGGTCACCTTTCTCCAGGTGCAGCGTAGCAAAATCGAGGAAACGCATGGTGTCGGGGGCAACGATCTGCTGGAAGTTGCCGTTCTTGCGAGCTTTGATCAGGCGATTCATGAACACCTCGAAGGGATTGACGTTTACGTCGTCATCTGATGACAGCCCGCCTGGCGCCTATTTGCTTTCCGTGTATTGATGGTAGGCTTCGGCGATGTGGGCCTCGCCGGCGTCGCCGTGGTGGATCAACACGCGGTAACGCAGCGTAAGCGACTGGCCCTGGGAAATCGTGACGCTGCCATCGCGCTTGGGGTCCTTGTAGAAATCGTGCTCGCCGAAGGGATTGGCGGCGAACAGTCCGTAGTCGCGTGCGTGCCAATAGGTGGGGTGCTTGATATTTGCAGGATTGTCAAATATAGCAATACCGAGATCTTCCCCGGCCACCACCCCGGAGTAATCCACCCAGTCGGCGCGCTTGCCCCAGATCGCCTCTTCACCCACCTTGCCTTCGGAGTTCAACATCTTGACNNGTGTCGCCCATCTTCAGCGGCGTGCCTTGGTCGGCGGTGATCGTGATGGCGCAGTCAATGACCCGCGTGGAACCATCACCGCGGAAGGTATACTCCTGCGTCTCGCTGCCGATGGCCTTGCCATCCGGGCCAACCAGGCTGAAGACAGCGCGCAGGGTGCCTGTGTCACCGGCCGCCTTTGCCTCCTCGAGTTTCCTCAAAACCGTGCGGCCCAGGGGCAAGTCCCCGCTGGTGGGGTAAAAGACACCCTGAGCGGTCTGGTCCTGCTTGGTGGGCGGCGTTTCGCCCCAGAAATCGAGATTATTGATATTGCCGTGCGCAAAGAACAGGGCGCGATGATGGGGGTGGTCCGGGCTCTCGCCCGGAATGTCGGTGCGCATGGGGAATCCCCGCGTGACTACCGTACCTTCCGCCGAACGCAGGGGGTGGAGATAGGGCTTGGGTGAACTCGATCCAAAATAATAGGTCGTGAAAGGTTTGCCCCCGATGAGTACTTCGACGGAATCGGGATGCGATTGGAACTTCACCGTTTGGTCGGCGCCCATCAAGAAGGCGCACGACAGCATGCCGGCGAAAGCCAGTGAGCAAGCGGTCTTCAGGAAGCAAGTCATCGGGAGAAGCCTCGCGTCATCGGGATTGCCTGTCTGAATAGACGGCCACTTCGTTCGCGGGGTCCGGGCAAAGCCCAGCCCAACTCTGGTCCTCTTGTGAGGCGTGGCGTTGCAGCGCCCCAGAGGCATGTAGGAACCTTGAGATTATTAGCGTCCCCGAACGATCCTGTCAAGCCGCCCCGCCCTATTCACTTGGTACGGAGACGGGCCACCTCCGCCAGGCCTTGCCCGGGGTTTGCCGAGTGGTTCATCCGATTGGATTGTCACAAGCGGCTTTACACTATAGTATAATAGGACGTGTCACATACTTAGCCCCGGAATTTTACGGGTACCCCCAGCTATTAGAGAGTTGCATCCTCGGGGTTGGATGCGGGGAAGAAACCTGTTCTCCAAACATCGGTCTGGGATATGTCCCAACCCTTTACCTCCGTACCGCCGACCCCTACCCTGGCTCTCAGTGAGCTAGCGGGTTTCCGGTTGAAGCAAATACGAGAGCGTTTGGGGCTCACCCTGCGCCAGGTTGAGGAAGCCAGCCTGGAAATCGCTGATACCGAGCGGAGCTCTGAATACGTGGTTTCCACGGCTCGCCTCAACCAGATTGAGAACGACGGCTCACTCCC
>PMYF01000416.1:12511-12703 GCA_003171295.1 Acidobacteriota bacterium
GACCCGACGCGGGTGATTCGTTTCCCGGTGCGCTTCGACCCGGGTTTCCAACCGGAAAAAACCGCGTTTCTCTCACGCTTAATCGATCTCTGGGGTGAGGTTCCAGCCGGGTTGCTGACCCAACTCGACCTGAAGAAATACCAGTACGGGTACATCGGCTTGGAAGACCGGATGATGGTGCCGATTCTGAGG
>PMYF01000317.1 GCA_003171295.1 Acidobacteriota bacterium
CCTGGCTTGCTCGGCCCGGTAGGCATCAAGCTCGATACCGTAGCGAAACACCTCAGCACCGCTGGTGATGACCTCAAACGCCACGCCATCGCCAACACACGGGTCGATCGCGGACGACGGACCATCTGGAAACCAGAGGAATCTGCGAATACACTGGGCTTCGGAAAATGGCAGCGGGTAGAATCCGAGACGACTTTTGCCCTGGAAGCGCAAGGGTGGGCTCCTTTCTCTGAAGAGCTTGGGTGTGAGATTTGAACCATAAGATGGCAGTAATGGAAGCATAACGTGGCATCGGTGGGGTTCCCTTCTGCCCCAAAGCAGCGTTCGCGTGATGATCGTGCAGTGTTCTTTGCACTATCTCCTTCGAAGTGAAGGCTCTCCGGGTTGGAATTGTCGCGAGGCCAATTGGCACTTACTGCCACTTTATCCTTCCATTTTGCACTTAATGCCAACTTATGATCCAAACCGGCCATGGGCGCCTGGGTGGCTGTATTGATCTGAAAGCGTTTATGCAACCGGAACTGTCATTTTATGGTTCAAAACGCTGCCACATTATGGCTCAAGTCTCAGGGTGATTGTCATGGTGACATCGTAATGAAGCTATAAGAACTGTCCCGCTACCAAGGGTCATGGGGATCCAGAGGTTTCGCGCACCGCACTCAGATGGGAGTCGTGATAACACCTGAAAATGTCGAGAACCCGGTCAACGAATGGCGAACCAACGACTATTGAGTCCAGGCGGCCACTTCTACGAGTAGGGCGTTATACATCCAAGTGGAGCGGGAGCTTCAACGACCGTAGTTCAGGCGTTATCGTGTTTTCTTGTGGTAAGGGCTGTTCCAGTAAGCCGCTACCGCGGCAGAATCGTATCCCCACATTGTCGTAGTTTGCGCATAATCGGTGACCGAAGGGAGGTCACTTATGACCCAACTACGTCAACGAATGATCGAGGATCTGCGACTCCGTAACTTCTCCGATCAAACGATCCGCTCCTACATCGGAGCGGTCGCCGAGTTTGCGCGCTACTTCCACAAGTCGCCCCAACAACTGGGCCCTGAACACATCCGTCAGTACCAGTTGCACCTACTCAATAAGCGCAAGCTGGCCTGGTCCACCTTTCGCGTTCGCCTCTCGGCGCTCAAGTTTCTCTACACCCACGTTCTGAAGCAACCCTGGTTTGACCAGGAAGTTGCCAAACCCAAGGAGCGTCGCAAGCTCCCGAGCGTCTTGAGTCGAGACGAAGTGCGAGCCTTGCTCGATGCCACCGTGAACCTCAAGCATCGAGCCCTGTTGGCCACGATGTACGCGACGGGCTTGCGCTGCGCAGAAGTGCAGCAATTAAAAGTGACGGATATCGACAGCCCGCGGATGGTCATCCACGTCCGGGAAGGCAAGGGTAAATACCCGCGCCAAGTCATGCTGTCGCCCAAGCTGCTGGAGTTGCTCCGCATCTACTGGCGTTGGCGGAAGCCGAAGGATTGGCTGTTTCCTGGGCAAAGGCCTGGGATACCCATGCACCTCTCAGGGATTCGGCAGATCTGCCAGCAACTTCGGAAGAAGGCAGGCATTACCAGAACTTTTAGCCCCCATGTGATGAGGCACTCGTTTGCGACACACCTGCTGGATGACGGTGTCGACCTGCGCACCATCCAGGTGTTGCTCGGTCACGCCCAGCTCAAGACCACGGCCCGTTATCTGCATGTCTCCGAACTCAGGCTCCGGACGACGGCCAGCCCTCTGGACAGCTTGGCGATTGCTGAGAGGCTGACCTCGGACGGGGACGGTCGGAGAAGGTGAAGGAATCTCGGCTGGAAGTCGCCGAGGTCTTTCGCCAATACGGAGCGCGCTTCCTGAGCCGCTGGGGGCACACCGTCTCGGCTTCCCAGCGGAAAGCGCTTCATGACCTCGCGGCTTGCCGCACCGCCGCCTTGGGCGGTCGGCTGGAGCGATGCGATTCCTGCGCTCATCGGGTGGTCGCTTTCAACTCCTGCCGTAATCGTCACTGCCCCAAGTGCCAGTCGACATCTCGCGACCGCTGGCTGGCCAAGCAGGCCCAGCAACTGCTGCCCGTACCCTACTGCCACGTGGTGTTCACTGTTCCCAAGGCCCTCGCTTACCTGGGTCTGCAGAATCAGCGCCGGTTCTATGCTCTCTTGTTTCGTGCTGTGGCCGAGACCCTGCTCACCATCGCTGCCGATCGGCGACATCTGGGGGCGCGCCTCGGCTTTCTTGCCGTGCTTCACACCTGGAGTCAGAACTTGCTGCACCACCCGCACGTGCATTGCTTGGTGCCGGCCGGAGGACTGGCCCTCGACGGATCACGATGGATAACCTGTCGGCCAAAGTTCTTCCTGCCCGCCCAAGTCCTGAGCTGTTTGTTCCGGAAGAAGCTGCTGGCCTTCCTGAAAGTAGCTTTTGCCGAAGGCAAGCTGCAGTTCAGCGGGCAACTGGCCGGGCTCGCCGACCCCGCTACATTCCATTCCTGGCTCGATCCACAGGGCAAGCCCAAGTGGGTCGTCTATGCTAAGCCTCCCTTGCACGGCCCCCAGCACGTGCTCCAATATCTGGCTCGTTATACCCACCGCGTGGCCATCTCCAACGGCCGATTGGTGAGCTTGGCAGACGATCGTGTCCACTTCCGGTGGCGGGATTCGAAGGATGGCAAACGCCTCAAGATCATGAGTCTGGAGGCCGTGGAATTCATCCGCCGTTTCCTTCTCCACGTCCTCCCCGTCGGTTTCGTCAAAATCCGCCACTTCGGATTCCTCGCCAACCGCAATCGAGCCCAGGCCCTGGCGCTTTGCCGGCAACACTTGCACTCCGGCGCTCACGACCTCTCCCTCTCTGAGTTGCTCACACCGGAGCAACGGCAGGCGATGGAACGTCGCTGTCCCCACTGTCGGCAGGGCACGCTTCATCTCGTGGCTCTGCTCTCGGTGGAAGAATTGATGATTTATATGCACCCCACTACCGCTGCGGACTTTATCGATTCCTCATAAAGATGATGACCGGAAGCGCAGACCATCGACGACCACCCAGCTGGCCCTCAGGCCCGCATCGGGACGGGTGTGCCCTGATCCCTCCCCTCGCTTCCTCATCACCTCCCCTTCAACCCAGTCCCGCCTTCCGTTCCTCCCTCAACCTGCCGACCACAGTCACAAGTCCCTTCCCTATGCTTCGCTATCCCCACGCCTCGCCGCTCCCTTCACCTATTCAATACCCATAGGCCCGCGGCTTACTGGAACACGCCGTATCGGCAATGCTCCGGCCACCTTCTCGGCCTACCCAGGGTCCCTGCTTCAGGAGCACTGCCGATACGGCCCTAATGTGTTATCGACAGATATTGGTAAGCCCTTGGCGGCGAGGTAGGAGCTATTTCCTCGAACGCCGTTTGACATCAGAGTCTCTGGTGAGAACGAGACTCTGCCCTCCCCGCTGATGTGATTTTACCGGTGGCCCGCGACCGGTGGATCAGGAGGAATTTCGGCAGACGGTATTATCTTCGCTCCCTGGTGCAGCAGCTTCACCACAGCGTGGTTCAATCGGTAGCGCGCATCCGATCGTTCCCCGGCCCGTATAATATACCGCACGATCAAATCCACTCCGTGATCAGTAGGTTTCACGTTTACGGTAGGCCCATCGGAAAACGACCTCACACCGTAGCGAGGGCTGAGGCTTTGCCATTCTTTTTCCGCAAGTTGCGCATTGCCTTTAGTTTCATTCGCCACGATGTCGCGGATCTTTTCAATGAGTGGATAAGGATCCTGACCCACTGCAACGAGCACGTGTAACTCGTCCCAGAGCCACTGCCCGGAGGTTGAGAAATTAAAGTAGTAGCCCTCTACGGCAAAGCTGTTGAGGAAGGCCACCTGCCGGCCGGTTGGCTGTCCGGCATCGGTCCAGTTCCCGGTCTCGAGTAAAATGGTACGCAAGAGTCCAATCTCAACCACTTCGCCGCGTACGCCTTTGATTTCCACCCGTTCGCCGACGCGAATTCCGTTGCGGCCCATCAGCACGAACCATCCCATGAATGACACGATGAAATCTTTCAGCGCCACCGTGAGGCCCGCGGTCGCGAGACCGATGATGGTTGACAACTGACTGGGCACGCCAAATATCACGAATAGAATCACCAATACGGCCAGCGCCTGCAAGCTGAAGCGAACCACCGCGTGGAGCGTTGCTTGTTGCTTCTGCTCCAGGGTCATCCGAACCAAAAAGCGGTCGATCAACCGGTTGATGAGAAACGGGACGAGCAGCAGGAGAAAAATCCAGAGGGCAGACAGGATGATGTCGTGCAGCGCCGAGCGCCGATCCGCACTCACCAGAATAATCCACTGGCCGTAATTCGAGCCCACCTCCTGGAAATCCTGGATTCGCTTATTCAGGATCGCGAGGCTCTTCTGTTCCGCGGAAAGATGTTGAAGCAACGCGACCGCGGCGGCCGTCGTCTCTCTCGAATCTGGCGCGACGGGCGGGGCGGCGTTTTGATTGCCGCTACGGAACGCGTTGGTTACCTGCTCGGTCAGTCCCTTGCTTTGCGCTTGTTCTTTTTCGAGCTGCTGCGCGAGCGCGTCATGGTCGCGCGCGCGCGCGGCCGCCGCACTGAGGGCCTCCTGTTGGGCCTGGCGTAGTTGGTCCTGCTTCCGGCGGATCGCACTCCATCGGGACCATTTTGCGAGAAGGCTGTCTGAGGAAAATCTCGGTGTTGTCTGATTGGTGGAAACGAACTGGACCGATTCCGCCCTGTTTGCTGCCGCCTTGTGTTCCTCCACAAGTTGCTGGACCTTGCTGTGTGGGTCGCCTCCGGCCCGAAACAGATCCTCTTTGGCGTCCGCCAAACCCTCTTTGTAAAGATCCAGCTCGGCCTGACTGACGTCAAGCTGCTGCTGCAAGACCTCCTGCTTATCGCCTCTGGAATTCTTAACCGCTTCCGCTAGCTGCTTTACTTTCTCTTGGCGCGCCAGGATTGCCGTTTGTATTCTTTCGATCCGTTGTTGAAAGGCGCGTGCTTCTGGGCTCAGGGAAACAGACTGGTTGCCGGTTGCCTCGAGAGCGGCAGCCAACTCCAGGTCCAACTCGCGATCAGCGACGCGCAGCACAGCTTGTGCCAGTTGCTGTTCCTCGGGGGTTATCGCCAGAGCAGACAGCTGGCGGGCGGTTTCCAGATAGTGCTGATCAATCTGTTCGCTGCCTGCCGTCGCCGGTTTCGCGCTTTTGTTTCGGCCCGGAAGGTTGGGCGCGCCGGGCGTCAGGAACAGCCCAGCCACGGCCACTGCGACGAGCCCCAGCAATCCGATCAGGGTCCATTTCTGCGACGTTTTCATAAGGTTAGCCAGGACTACTAATATGAGAGCGGGCAGCCACGGTCAGCGTTTTTCTGCGTGGGCTTTTCTCATGGCCGGTGCTCCAGCGGCGACCGTATATAGTCAATCTGGATGGGGCACCCCGCTACCGTTGCCTTACCCCAAGCAAAATTGTTGTAACTCAACCACCGCCGATCTTCCGGCCGCTTCACGAGCCCCTTGCACGCGAGATTCAACTATTCCTGCAGGTTATCCCTTCATCATCAAGGGAGAACCCACAGTCAGAAAAACGCTGACCGTGGCTACCGCTTCGCCATCAAGGGAAGAACCCAACGGTCAGCAAACCACTGACCATGGTTACGCGCTCCGTGGTAGGAGGTCACGTGTGTGACGCCCCCCGCACGTGTAGAGGACGCACCCGGATACGATCAACGACGGAATCAGCGGGTTTCAGTGTACCCCGGCAGGCCGGTCGCGCTTGCGCAACGAGCCGACCTGCGGGTCGACGTACTGCTACTTGTCTTCGGGTTTCTTCTCTTCCTTCTTTGGCGGACGTGGCTTCTGCGCCGGCGGCGGAGTCTGGTGTTGCGGCTGCGCCTGCGGGCGTGGCGGCGGAGCCTGCGGGCGAACCGGCGGCGCAGCGCGTTCTTCTCTTACGACCGGCGGAGCCTGGTGGACCGGTGGTTGAACCTGCTCACGGACCGGAGGTGCCTGGCGCACCGGGGGTTGAACCTGCTCATGGGCCGGCGGAGCCTGGTGGACCGGTGGTTGAACCTGCTCGCGGACCGGAGGTGCCTGGCGCACCGGGGGTTGGACCTGCTCGCGGACCGGAGGAATATTTTGCGGACGGGCGGCCGGGACGGGTTGGGTAGGTGGGTTCTTGGGCTGCCCCGGACCAGCTTGGGGCTGGGCTGGGCGCTGGGCAAAGGTCGGCGCAGGGCCGGGGCGCACGGTCGGGATAACCGGATGAACCTGTCTCGTGTTAATCGGCTGGACCTGTATACGTCCGGGCGCTTGGTTTTGGCTGGCGACCTGGGTGCGCAAAGTCTGCAATTGCGCGGGCGCGACGGGGGTCCCGGGATGCTGCTGTAGCATTTGCTGCTTCGCGGCGAACGGAACCGCACGCGGAGGTGGAGCGAGTCTGGCGACTACGGGACGATCGGCAATAGCGGCAGGGGGCGCAACGGCTTTACGACCACTGCTATTCGCAAGAACGCTCTCCCGCTGCGGCGCTACTTTAGGCGCAGCTCCGATTACCTGGGCCTGGCGCATCTGGTTGGCGTCGACGCGAACCGCGGCGCGCTGGACAGGCTGAGCCGAGGCAAAGGAACTCTGCGGCATCGCTACTATAGCATTGCGATTTACGTAGTTGATGTTCGTGACGTTGATGTTGGTAACATTAATGTTTGTGATCCGCGTGTTAGTGACGTTCACTTGGCGGACGTACCCCTGGGACACATGATACGAGGGGTAGTACGCTTCGCGGGGGCCGAGTGGGAACCAGCCGACGAGACCGCCGCCCCCACTACCCATCGAGACACCCACGCCGAATCCTCCACCACCGACGAAAGCGACCAGCGCCGGAGCATAGTAAACACGTGCCGCGACCGGCCCGGGGCACCAGCCCCAACTGTTATTGACATAAGCCCAGCGTCCATAGTGAAACGGCGCGAAGCCCCAGGGTTCATTATCCACCCAGGTCCAGCCCCAGGGTTCCACCCAGGCCCAGCGCCCCTCGTGATAGGGGGTCCAGCCCGCCGCGACGCGCGGAGTCCATACCGGGCCATAGTCCGGCGTGTCGCGCCAATCGCCATTGGCATTCAGATCTTCATAGCCGATCATGTCGGGTGAGACGTACCGGGGCGGAGGGACGTCTTCCAGGCGGTTCCGCGAAGAGACGAAAGAATCGAAATCGTCCGGTTGGTTTGCAGCCTGAACGTCTGGCGGGTTGCCGGAGTTGTCAAAGTAAGATGTCTGGCCGGAATGAACGGGAAAGCTCTGGTTGTTGGCGGTTACCTCAATGTCACCCGCGCGAGCGGTGACCATCGTGGCGTTGCGGGAGGCATCGGTGTCGACGCGGTATTCGCCCGGGCGCAGGAAGGTGACAGCGCCGTTGGGAGTGTCGACCTCCCAGGATTCGCCATCAAAGAGATGACGTATGCGCAGGCTCAGACTGCCGGCGTTAATGCTGGTCTGGACGACGTTATCGCTCAGGTTCACGAACTGGAAATTGGTGCCCGAGTTAAGATGGATGGAATTCTGACCGATCCGCAGCACCGCACGCGCGCCGTTATCGGTATACAGATTGTCGCCCGTGGTCATCGGGTAATTCAGCGATGCGTCGGCCCATCCATCCACACTGGCGGGCTCGAATGATACGGAACCGGTGATGTACGCGATGCGGGCTACGCGCGAGGGCGGATCCGCATCCTGCGCCGCCGCGATACCGGAAACAGTGAGGAGTGCCGCTAGGAACGATACCCACAAGAGCAGAGTTTTCATGTTGCGACCTTTCCAAGTAAGCCGACTCATAAATATTGCTAAATCATTGCAGCACGATAAGTGGTCTCCTCCTTAGCATAAATGCAGGGCTGTATGCATCCTCCACCCCCGGGCGGAGACAGTCTGTTCGATATTGCTCACATGGGAAGAATTGTATGCGAGCTTGGATCAGTGACGAGCAGCGGGTGGCGCAGCAATTGCAAATGTTGCGCGGCCTAGGCTTCGTCGAATTCATCGGCCAGGGTAATCAAAGAAGTGCAACCCCCTGACTCCCCAGCCCCCTTCGAGGAAGTTTGTAGTGGAATGGCACCCGTCGGGGATTAATCACGAGTATCACCGTAGGGTAGAGTGAAGTCGCTCAGCTCGTGGATCATCGCGCGCACGGAAAGTATGGCCATGTCGGGTCTCATATCCAGCGCGCAGCCAGATGCATGTATAGTCGCTAGCCTTGATCGGAAACGCCTCGGCCCAAGCGAGTGGCCTTTGGGGTAGGCAGGATGGTGACGGGCCGAGGCATTTTCGATCAAGGCTAGCGACTAACGAGGAGCTATTCCCTTGAACGCCGTTTGGACGGAGCCGCCGGTGCGGCGGACGCTGCGCGTGGGTGGAGGCCGACATGGAAGGTATGATCAGGATATCGTCGGGTTTGCCGAACACGCGTTCTGGCTCTCGTCCTCAAGCGCGGCGCCTTTCATCAGGCCAGTTAGAAAAGCCATTCGCGCGTCTGGCCTGCTCTGAGCGAAATGTGAACGCGAAAACCAATCGTGATGAGTGTCACCGTCAACCCAAGCAAAGCTGCCGACGATTGAAGAAGCCAATGCATGATAGTTGCAAGGCGAATCGGGACGACGCTGGAAGTTCGCAGCCAACCCGGAGCGGGTACACGTGTGGTCGCGGAGGTTCACACACCCGCCCCATATGCGAAGGGTCACACCCTTGAATAAGCCTGAGGTGATTCGCATCTTGATTGCCGACGATCATCTGTTGGTGCGGGAAGGATTGGCGGCGCTGCTAAATCGGCAGCCGGGTGTGAAGGTGGTTGCGGAGGCAAGTGACGGGGGCGCTGCCGTGGAACTGTTCTGTCAGCATCAGCCGGATGTCGCGCTAATCGACTTGCGAATCCCGCAGACGTCGGGTGTGGAAGCCATACTGGCCATACGCCAGCGTACCGCTGACGCGGTTTTTGACCTCCCCCGGTTACATCGAGACGAATCGATTGTCGATGGCTTTTTGGAGCGTCTTCGCAAACGTTTCCCAGGAGCAGCCGATACTCTTCGCTGCGGATTCACAACCCGCAAATGCCACATCTTCCTTCACGGGCGGGGCGACCATCGTGAGCGGAATCGCGCTTCGCATCTGTTGGAGTGTCTGCGCAAGATACTGCGTGCGCACGAAGTACTGTCCTGTCTCCGGCTGCTGCCACAGCGAAAAGATGAGCGCGCCTCCAGGCGGCGCGTCGTCCGGCTGATACCCTGGCAAGTGCCAGGAAAGGCCGAGCATGCCGGAAAGATTCGACAGATTTGTATCGTGGCCCGACAAGATCAAGACCGCGGCTCCCGGACGGCCCAACGCACCCGGCACCGCCTTCCCGGTTACCGCCTGCTCCATCGACAGCAAAATATAATCCAGAAGGTTGGAACTCCTTGCCTGGGCGAGATAGAGGGTGCGCCGGGTAAGATCCGCATAAGCCGCATGCAGTTCGAAAATGCGGAACAGGGTACCCGCGTCGAGGCGGCCCCAGCCGAGATCTTTGCCTTGCATGCCATTCGTGTATTCGAGCAACAGGCTCTCACTGAGGGACGACGCTACGCTCAACTGTTCATTGACTTGAACGGACTTTCCAGTTACAGAAACGCTGACCTCTTCCGGAGGTTCGAGCAGTTTCTTCGGCGCGCTTCCTCCTCCCGTCAACACAAACTGAAGTGTCCCGAAAGCGGCTCGATGCAAATCCAGGAAGTGTCTTGGATTGCCTCCCAGACGCTCCCGCACAGTCTTTGCGGCGATTTCCCAATCCGGCTTGGCTATGCCGGCCGAGATGGGGTCGAAAAGCGGGTCCCGGCTGCCCTCCGGCTCCGAATGGACGGCGACTGGGCAGCCAGGCAGCAGGGTCTCCGCCAGGGCGCGGCCGGTCTCGAGCGTTCGCTGGTCCGTGTCCGCATGAATGCAAATCCGTCCCGCGTCTCCGCATCCCTGCGGAGTCTGCAGGCGCGCGCTGGACAGCCACTCTCGGTAGTAGGCACCCATGAACTGCATGAGGACTCGGCCATGCGGGGTAAGGTTGCCGGGAGGAACGCCCCATTCCGGCCACGGCTCGGCGGCATACTGATTGAGGCGCTCGGAGGTCCACGTGGGTGAGCGTACTCCGTGCCGGCTAATGATGAACACGTAACGCAATTGCGGAGGCGCTCACGCGCCGACGGCTACCACACCGACGCCCGAAGCCCACGCCACCGTGATCAACACTGCCTTGCGGAGGCGTCTCAACACGATCTCACGATTCAATCCGAACATTCAGTCCCCGCTTACCTAGCTCTAACAGGTTGACGATTCTTATCGGCCATAAACCAAAACCCGGAACGTTCCCGGTACGGCCGCCCCGGGCCGGCCAGCGGCTGAGGTTGCAGGTGGACCAAAATCGGCCGTGTCCAGAAATAGGTTGTGTGTCTTGGTATCGAGCCCCATAGTCTTGGCCCCGAACTCGGTTTTGACAGTCTCGACCTCGCTGAATTTGTCAGGCGAGTCTTCGTGGAAGACATGGACCATACCTTCGCGCGTCGAGGCGAAGATCATGCCGGTTTCCGGCTCATAAGCGGCAGCATCCACACCCGCCGAAATCGGGAACGACTGGATAATCTTTCCGCTGTCGGCGTCCATTACCACGAGAAGTTGCGGGTTGCGCCCGGCGCTGAACAGCCGCTGGCGCTTGATGTCCATAGCGAGGGCGGTGGGCCTCCCGGCCGGGGCAACCGGCCAGCGGGACTTGATGGTGAGCGCGCGGGAATCGATGGCGACTACCTCGTTTTTGTCTTCCAGATTGACGTAAACAGTTCCCCTGCCGTCGGCGACGGCAAATTCAGGAGCTCCACCCAGCTTGACGGTCGCCACTACCGTGCCACTCTTGGCATCGATCACCGTGGAGCTGTTGGGGTCCCCATTCATGGCAAAGACCCGCTTTGAGACTGGATCGTAAACAACGGAGTCGGCGTCGTTGTCGGCTTTCGCCTCACCGATCACCTTGAGGGTCTTCAGGTCAAAAATGATCACTTTTCCCTGGGCCCCGTCGGTTATGAATCCCCGCCCGAACTCGCTTGCGATGGCAACTCCGTGGTCCTGTTTCAAACCTGTAATGTTGCCGATGAGGCTAAAGTTATCGGCGTCGATGACTTTGATCTCCGTGCCATGCGATAGGTAGACGCGGCGCGCAGAAGAGTCCACCGTAATGTAGTCGAAATACTCTCGCGTACTACTCTCTGCTGCACCGAAAGGGTATTTGTGGAGCAGGTGATAACTGCTCGTCGCGGCTATGGCCAAAGCAAATGAGCTGAGCACAAAAAAAGACACGCCAGAGGCAAGACGTCCGAGGCCAAATGACAGCTTCATGTGAAACCCTCCATCCAATTGACCGTAAGCACTATGATTGCGTGATCGCGCCCTGATGGGATTTGAATTATATCATAACCGCTGTTCAGGGGCGCCGGGGCTGGCAGCGCCGGCATCTTGCCGACCAAAGCCGTCAGGATGGCGGCGCTACCGTGCAGAGTCAATTGCGAAACACTACGTTAGAAGATTAGCTTCAAGGCGAATTCCAACTGCCGGGGAATTCCTGAGCCGGTGTTATCGGGCGCAAAGCTGTCGTTATTGCTGTTATAGTTCACCGTCGAAACGATCTGGCCGAAGTTACCGTTCGAAATGTCGATAACCGGATCGGCGAACTGGTCGTGATTGAATACGTTGAAGGCCTGGGCAGTGAACCGCAGGCTAAACCGCTCGCTGATCTTGGCCGTCTTGCTAAGCGCGATGTCCGTCTGCCAGGTGATCGGGGCGCGGATTAGCCCTCGGCCCCTGTTTCCCCAAGTGAAGTCCGCTGGTACGGCGAAAGGGCTGACCGGCGTGCCGTCCGCCAAGTAGGTCTTGCTGATCCAGTTATTACGCCCCTGATTGCTTGGAATCAAGGGAACGCCCAGAACCAGGTTGGGGCGTTGGTCGGAACTCGAGTTGCCGTCAAAGAGCGAACTCGATGAGCGATCTACAGTAACTGTGAGCGGGTGTCCGGTATGGAACACTTGGATGCCGCTCAGTTGCCAGCCGCTCAGGACCTTGCCGGCGAGGCCGCCTCCAGCGAGAAACTTCTTTCCCGGTCCGAAGGGCAGGTCATAGATCGAACTCACCACCAGGTTATGGCGAACATCATAGACGCTGGGGCCCCGGTCGCACAGGCGGCAGTTGGCGTTTTCGGGCGCATTGGACTCACCGCCGCCGATCGAGCCGTCGTAGATGGAGTGGGACCATATGTAGTTGGTGGCGAACTGAAAGCCACTAGCGAAGTGTCGTTGTAGCGAGACCTGTAGAGCGTTGAAGGTGCTGTTCCCGTCGTTGCCCTTGATGTCCACCTCTCCGACTCCCGGGTGCAGATGCCTTCTTCACGCTCAGCTAAAGTGTTATCACAGAGGTTGACGTAATTCCGGGCGAAGAGGCGATGGCCATGGGAGTAGATGAACTTCCATAGGCCAAGGGACAAAAGTATTTGACCTGGGTGTATCAAATCGATGATCTCACCCGGCTGCTGCGGGTGGGCAAAGGGCGGACCGTGGAGACCTTCGAAGACTTCTTCGCGATGATAGGCCGAGAGCTGTCCTCCCAGATCGAGTTTGTCTGCTCGGACATGTGGAAACCATACCTAGGAGTGATCCGCGAGAAATGCTCCCAGGCGCTCCACATCCTGGATCGGTTCCATATCGTGGCCAAGATGAATGAGGCTTTGGATGAGGTGCGGGCGTCCGAGGCCCGGAAAATGTCCGCCGCGGGACATGAACCCCTGCTCAA
>PMYF01000371.1 GCA_003171295.1 Acidobacteriota bacterium
GCTATCTCCGACAGGCTCCTAGGTCATTCGCCCCCAACACAGACTCAACATACTGACTGAAAGGCAAGTTTCGCTACGCGGGCATCCGTTGCGCTCGTTCCTGTCCATAAGATGCGACGGGGCGCAACACGGCGGCCTCTCGCTCTGTATTTCCTGTTTCCCTCCGCAAAGAGCCAACTGGGCCCCCACAAGGCATGGCAAGTTTACCGCTTTTCGGCCCAGAGCCGCCATTCGGCGTTGTCGGCGTGCCTGCCCGTGGCCAAGTCTATTATAATGAGTATTCTAGCGCGAGCCTTGGAGTGTTCCTTTTTGCCACACTGAATGTTACAATTACTACCGGTGGTGTCATGAAACGTTCGCGTTTTGGCCTGCAGGCTAAGATTATCGTCATTATTTCCGTTGCCGTCATCTCGGTCGCTACCGTTTCCACCTTGATTGCGATGCTTCTCACCCGGCAACTAGTGGAGGAGGAAATCTACCGCAAGGTGCTGGGACAGGCACGGGCTACGGCTCACCAGTTAGTGAATGAAGACATGCTGAAGAGCCCCGACCGCCTCCAGGTAACCCTCCGCCAGATGTTGCGCGACCTACCGGGCGTGCGACAGGCTGATGTATACCTCCACGAACCGGCGCACCAACTGGAAGCTACAGCGCAGCCGCAGGCGGCGCACCTTGAGCTGGATAACATTCCAAACATCGACACCTACAACGAATTTGAGCGACCCGATGACGACGAACTGACGATCGAGAGCCCAGACGGCAAGTTCTGGATCATGGGCCTGACCATTCGCAACCAGGGTGTGGCGGTGGGTTGCTTGAACCTGCAGGTTTCCAAATCGCAGACCAGCGTGGTGACGCGGAGCCTGGTACGGCGGAACGGACTGCTGATGCTGGCCAGCCTGGCTTTTATTCTCCTCGTGGTCCATCTTTTCTTCCTGCGGGAGGTCCGGCGGCCGGTCAAGGAAATGATCCGCGTCATGGAGTCGGCGGAGGGCGGGCAGCTTGACGTGCGCGCCACGCTGCGGAGTTGGGATGAGATCGGATTGCTCGCCGCCCACTTGAACCGCATGCTGCGGCGCATTGAGAATTTCAATACCGAACTGGGCCGCAAGGTGGAAGAAGCTACGGCGGAACTGGCACAACGGAATGAGGAGTTGCAGGGCATCAACGAAGAGCTTTTCGAGACCCAGAAGACCCTGGCGCGCTCGGAGCGCCTGGCGGTGGCCGGACAGCTCGCTGCCAGCCTAGCGCACGAAATCGGCACCCCCCTCAATTCCATCTCCGGGCACGTGCAATTGTTGGCGCGCCGCCCCAGCAATGACGAAGCCACCACCCGCCGCCTGCAGGTTATCGAAAAGCAGGTGGAAAATATTGTGCGCACGGTGAAGCAGTTGCTCTCCTGGACGCGCAAGTACGAACTGCGCCTGGAGTGGCTGGACTTGGGGCGCGTGCTGGAAGACACCCTCTTGCTCTCCTCGCCGGTTTTGGATCTGCGCAAGATCCGCGTGCAGATGAATCTGGCCAAAGGCTGCCCGAAGATTTACGGCGATTCCGGCTACCTGCACCAGGTTTTCCTGAACCTGATCAATAACAGCATGGACGCCATGCCCCGGGGAGGGCAGCTTCGTATCGGGCTGCGGCCGCCTGCCGACGGTGACCCACGCGAAGTAACCGTGGAATTGGCGGACACGGGCACCGGAATGTCGCGCGAGACCCTGGCGCATATCTTCGATCCGATGTTTACGACCAAGCAAATCGGGACGGGCGCCGGCCTGGGACTCGCCATCTGCGATCAGATCGTACGCCAGCACGGCGGAACCATTCATGCGGAGAGTGAAGCGGGCCATGGAACGACCTTCACCATCCGACTGCCGCTCGATTGCCGGGAGAAGGTGGAAGCTGTCTTTGCGGGCGCGGTCACAGCGCCCTCATCGAGCGTGTAGCGGCGATTTTATATCGCCATGTTTGCNNGTGGTGGATGACGATGAGGATACGCGCGAACTGCTGCGCGAGGTCCTGACGGAAGAAGGTTACCGGGTGATGACCTCGGGGAGCGGGGAGGAAGCCCTGGAAATCGGCCAGCAGGAAGCTTTCGAGGTCATCATCAGCGACATGCGCCTGGGGCCGAACCTGAATGGCCTGGACGTGCTGCGCGCCTACAAAGCCATCCAGCCGGAGTCGGAGGTCATCCTGATCACCGCCTTCGGATCGATGGAGACCGCCATTGAAGCGGTGAAAGCGGGCGCCTTCGACTATATCTCGAAACCCTTCAAGATTGACGAGGTCGTGCTGCAAGTGCAGCGGGCGCTGGGAAATCGCAAACTGGTGCGCGAGAATCGCCACCTGAAGCGGCAATTGGGAAGCCAGGTGCAGCTCTCCAGTCTGGTAGGCAACAGTCCGAGAATGCTGGAGATCTACAAGAAAATCGCTATGGTGGCAGATGCTCGCTCCACGGTGCTGATTTGCGGAGAAAGCGGCACCGGGAAAGAGTTGGTCGCGAAGGCCATCCACTATAACGGCTCGCGCGCGGAGCAGCGCTTCTACGCCGTCAACTGTGGGGCGCTGACCGAAACCCTGCTCGAAACTGAGCTCTTCGGACACGTACGCGGCTCCTTTACCGGCGCCACCGAGAACAAGCGCGGGATATTCGAGGAGGCGAGCGGCGGCACCGTCTTTCTGGACGAGGTCAGCGAAATGAGCCCGGCGCTGCAGGTGAAAGTGTTGCGAATCCTTGAGGAGCAGGAAGTGCGGCGGATCGGCAGCAATGACGTCATCAAGGTGGACGTACGGATTGTCGCCGCCAGCAATCGCAACCTGCTGGAATGCGTCGAGGAAGGGAAATTCCGTCAGGACCTTTACTACCGCCTGCGCGTCATCGAGATCGAGATTCCGCCGCTGCGTGACCGCCGGGAAGACGTCCCGCTGCTCGTCGAGCACTTTCTGAAGAAACTCGGCGGCGAGCGCGGGCGCGCCTTCTCGGTCTCCACGCATGCGCTGTCTGCCCTGTTGAGTTACGCCTGGCCCGGGAACGTGCGCGAGCTCGAAAATGCCCTGGAATCCGCCGTGGCGCTGAACCGCACCGGCGTGATCGTGCCGGAGGACCTGCCGGACAAGGTCCGCGCCGAGACCCGTGAGGTGAAACGCCTGGAAGATTTCTACGCGGGACTGCCGCCGCTGGAGGAAGTGGAGAAACGGTATCTCGCGCACGTCCTGAAAGTGACCGGCGGCAACAAGGCGAAAACCTCGGCGATCCTGGGAATCAACCGCCGCACGCTCTACCGCAAAGCGGAGAAGTACAAGCTGCTGGTCTGAAAAAGTCCGGCGCGGAACGGGAATCTCGACTATTCTGAAAGACAGGCCTCGGTTTCAGGGCGAGTGAAAATCTTATTGTCTCGGAGGGCGCACCGGGCGGCGAGGGCGCCGGGCCAGGTGATGCCGGCCCTGCGGCCGTCCGCTGCCGAGAGATGGTGCAAATGCCATGAAGTATCCCTATATGGTCAAATCGGCCGCCAAGCATCTTTGGTCTGGTTTCAAGCTGCCTTATATGGTGATGTTTGAGACCACCCTGATGTGCAATATGTTTTGCGAGTATTGCATCTTCGGCGAAGAGGGCAAGTTCAACGACCTGCAGACACGCGCCACGCGCGATCGCATCTTTAAGCGTATCGATGAGTTTTGCGAGATGGGAATCTTCGCGCTCAGCTTTTCCGGCGGCGAGCCCCTGTTGAACCCCAGCACTTGCGACTACATCGCCTACGCGGCCGGCAAAGGTCTGTGGACCTCCATGCCCACCAACGGCCTGCTCATCAAGAAATACGCGGAGGGCGTGGCGCGGCTGGACATGCTGGAAGTCTCGATTGACTCGCTTCATGTCCAGCGGTTTGCCAAGCGCCGCGGTGTGGACGGGCTTCCCAGAATTCTGGAGAATCTCGACTACGTGCTGACCAAACGCCGCCCCTTCACCACGCAAATCAACGCCGCGGTGAATCTTGAGAACCTCCACGATCTCCCGGATTTGGCAGAGTTCTGCAAACAGCGCCACCTGGTGCTGCACCCGGAGGCGGTCCATAACGTGATGCGATCCGGGGAACTCTTGCCCGACGGCGAACTGCATGGCAAAGATATTGATACCGTGGAAATGTTCCTGCGCGAACTGCGCGGGGCCTACCCGCGGAACGTCCGCTTCTATACGCACTACTATCAGTTCTATCGCCAGGGCGGATTCGGGCCGCAGTTCCCATGCCGGCATCCTTCCAAGCTCATCTCGATGAAGCCGGATGGTGCAATTCACCTGCCTTGCGCCTTTGCGACACTGCACCAATCGCAGGCGCCCTTGCGGGAAATCTTCGCGTCGGACGTGGCCAAGAAAATCATCGCGCAGGAAGCGACTTTGTGGGACTTCTGTAAGGGGTGCAAAATCGGCTGTCCCTACGAAGTGAGTGCCTTCACGAACAGCCCCATGCTGGCAGTGGAGTCCGCGTTGAATTTTCTGCGTATCCTGTGAGCGCGGCGGCGGGTCTTCGTGTAGGGGCGCCCCATGGGGTCGTCTGGGCCCGGGCTAGCTCCGGCCCTCGAAGTCGCACCGAGGTTGTCTGAGGAAGGGTCGCGTATGCTGCTCATCGCACTGGCGAGTCTGGCGGTGGTAGGCTTGGTGTTCGGCTTATGGTTCTGGTGGGCCTGTACGGTTCCCACCTCCAAATTCTTTCGACCAGCGCTTATCCGCGGCCCGCAAGAGGGCAAACGCATCGCCTTGACGTTTGACGATGGGCCGGCGTCGCCCTTCACCGAACAGACCCTCGCAATCCTCCGCGCGCACGAGGTTCCGGCCACGTTCTTCCTTTGCGGAAAGAATGTGGAGGCGAATCCTGATTTGGCTCGGCGCATCGTGGCGGAAGGCCACGCCGTCGGCAACCATACCTACTCACACCTTCTTCTCTATTTTCAGAGCCGGCCGCGCATCGCCGCGGAGATCGACCGCACCCAGGAGGTCATTGAGAAGGTCGTGGGTTATCGCCCTAAGATCTTCCGGCCGCCTTATGGCGCTCGTTGGTTCGGCCTGGTTCCAACCCTCCGCGAACGCGGCATGCATCTCGTCCTGTGGTCGGCAACAGGCTACGACTGGAAGAAGGATGCGCCGGGCATCGTCGCGGCCACGCTGCAGGAACTGAAGCCGGGCGTGGTCATCCTGCTGCACGACGGTCGGGAGACGCGGCCGGCGGGCCAGGTCGACCGCTCGTTCACCGTCCAGGCCTTGCCCGCCATTATCGCTGCCGTCCGCGGGCGGGGATACCAATTCGTACCTCTCCAGGATTTCCTTCCTTCGACCTGAGCCCTTGTCCTGCATGCCATCCCCGCTCGATAGCTAGCGAGGTTTCACCGCAGACTGGCGATCCGTGACCCCTCACCCGGCCGCCGCTGGCGGCCGCCCTCTCGCCTCGGAGAGGGCTGGAATAGCATGCAAGTGAGCCCGTTGCAGCCCTCTCCCCAGGGGAGAGGGTGGACCGGCGCCGGCGTTTTCACCAGCCGGGCCGGGACGGGTGAGGGGTCATTTCGTGGCGGAGAATATGACCGAGCAGGAAACGTGCTTTGAGTGCAGACGCGAACAAGTAACCCCTCATCCGGCCTCCTACGTCAGCCACCTTCTCCCTTGGGGAGAAGGCTGGGTTTCGTATTGATGATAGTGGCCGCGCCCTCCACCCTGAGCACGTG
>PMYF01000126.1 GCA_003171295.1 Acidobacteriota bacterium
GTCGAGGTCGAGGCCTCTCAATGGCCGCTGCTCTCCATCGTCCGTGCTGAACTGGAGAAAAGGCTAAGCCGCCAGGTCGCCGTCAAGCGCGTGGGCCGCCGCCTTGCGATCATCCTGATGAAGGGTCCGCTGCCTAACCCGCTCCTTCCCGATCCACGCAACAGGCAACCCTGGTTCCAGGATCCACGCGAGCAAGTGCAATTTGAGCCATCGCCTGCTGACCCAGGGCGGGCAGTTGCCGAACCCCCGTCGGAGCGTTGGGTGCGGCACCCGTGGCTGAAGAGCGTGGAAGAGTATGTTGCCCCCCTGGAAAGCACATGCTCCGGAGATGTCCTTACAAACGCGATAAGCAAGCCCCCGGGACTACAGACGCGTGCCGACCAGATGATCGTGGGGGGCTGCTTGCGTTTTCTAGGCTGGTCCAAAAGAAAAGTCTGGCATCCATCCGACTCCGGGTCCGGAGGTCGTTCGGTTCAGCGATGGTATCCGCCAAAACAAACCGTAGAGGAGCCACCATGCGCCGCTCAGGACTAAAGTGCCGCCCGGTAGACAAGCCGGATTCCTGGTACGAGGACGTTGTGCGCGAGTTCCGCGCTGAAGGGCATGTCCGCATCGACCGCAACGAGGCTCCGCCGATCCCGGTCCTGCGCGAAGAGTTGCGCAAGCGGCTGGCGTTCACCGACGACCCCACGCGCCGGAAGTTCACCCTCAAATTGGTGATTCCCGGAAAGATTGCGCCCGGACCCGGAGGCAGAGCCATTCACCAGCGGAGGAACGTGCTGCTGCTCAAGGCGATCCCGCCCAGCACAAGGGTCAAGTCGTCGCTGCTGCCCCGGCCGCCCAAGTTCCTCGACTGCGTCTTGCCGGCTCTCTTGAACGTCTGGGGTGAAGCACTTGCCGCCGATCCACTAACCCGCTGGGTCCGGCTGGTGGACGTGGCCGGGCGGGCCGGAGTCGAGCCCACGCAGCGGAACCACATGGCCGTCGCCGCGGCGCTGCGCTATGCCGGCTGGACACAGCACGCCGTCAAGGATCCGGCTACGGGCGGGAAGTTGGTCCGGCGTTGGTTCCCGCCGATCGTGCAGGAGGAGAAGTCAAGTTTATAGATCCACACGGCGTCGTCGTCCCCGTAAACCCGGCTTATATGAAGCGGCTGGCGGAGTGGGACGCTCTCCGCTTGGCCGGCGGCTTGGAGCGCCCCGTTGAGTTCCCGGTGACGGCCAATCGGATCATGAGCGACCTGCGCATCTACCCGACCAAGGACAACCAAGCTCAATTGGGCGTCTGCCTGCGGTTTCTCGGCTGGCGCCGCTATCTTGAAAAGCGCAAGGGCTGGGATCACATTCAGCGCTGGCTCGCCCCGGAGTAGAAACCCTGAAGATTCCCGGCACGTTTTCGCCCGAGCGGTGCTACGCTGCTATCTAGGGCGCTAATAGCTATTAGGAAGTCCGCCCGAAAGAGGTATCTCAATGAAGACCCGTTCTCGTCTGCAACTCGCGACCCTGATCCTGGCGCTGCTGGCATTGTTCGGCTGCACGTCAAGCCAAGTGCTCGTAACCCTGGAGGCATCCGTAGCGGCCACCGAGGCGCTGGTGGTCTCCCTCGCAGCCACGGGGAATATGAGCCCCGCCACGGCCGCGGAGATCACGGCCGCCATCGTGGGCCTGCCTGCTGCGTTCCAAGGCACCTCGGCCGAATTGGCAACCACCGACCCAGCCGGGATCAAGTATGCAAAGATTGCTCTGCTCTACGCGCCCACGCTCGAACGGTTGAAGGTTCTTCCCCCTGCCGCTCAAGCCATTGTCTCGGCGGTGGTGAGCGCGATCGGGAACTTCCTGAATTCCATCGCTCCCACGGCGGGGCTCAAGGCCAGCTCGACGTCGCCCGCGCTGCAGGTCGGCAACTACAAGAACCTCTCCACCCGCATCGTGGACCTCACGGAGAAGATCGCCCTGGCGCAGAAGCGGTAGCCATGCCTCTGCTCAAGGGTAAGTTCGACCCGAAGCGGTTCAACTCGACGACGCTCGCCATCCAGATGTACCAGGTGCAGGCGCGGGAGTCGGAGCAGCAGAATTACCCCGAGATTATTTTGCCGCCATGGGTGGATCTGGACGAATCCCTGAAAATGCAGTACGTCGACCAGGCGCAGCAGATCATTGAGCGTCTGGTCGCTGCGGAGGTGATCTCGTGACCCATTCCTTAACCACGGTATACCCCGACAACTGGGAGACTCGCGGCTGGTCGCGTGGCCCTGACGGAAAATGGGGCGAACTCGGGAACACTGCCAACTCTGGACCGCTCCCCGAGCGCGCGCCAATCGAACTCAGCGTCCACGATGTTGCGGCGCGGCTAAACGCACTCGAAACCAGCCGCAAAAGCTGGAAGGATCTTGCTCTGCAAATTCGCAGGAATGTCTACCGGCTGTGGGAGCAGGCGGGCAGTCTCGAAGATAAACTAGCAGACGAGGACGGGGCGCAATGACCATGGTGCCCCGAGCTGAGGCGGGATCTTATCCGGCCGGCACGGCCTGCGACTGCCTGCGCTGCGGGAAGCCGTGGCGCACCCGGCAGGAGGGCAAGCCCGAGCAGTGTCCAAATTGCCACAGTTCGTATTGGGACAAGGAAAGAAAACCGCGTAAGAGCGTTCCACGTGGAACAGGCGGTAAGTAGTGGCACGACTCCTGGAAAATGAAGGCGACCTGTTCGGCGGCGACCGCGGCAAGGTGATGAAGGGTATTCTGCGCAAGCCCCGCAAGAACGCGGCGACTCCGAAGCCACGTAAGAAAAAAGAGCCCGTCGTCGAGCCGCTGCTGAGCAAGGCGCCGTACAAGCAGAGGATTAAGGATCTCCTGCTCGCGACCGGCTGGACGCTCCAGGATGAGGACTTCCTGGAGAAGTTCGGCTTCAGCGCGGCGACCGTGTACAGGCGGATGC
>PMYF01000776.1 GCA_003171295.1 Acidobacteriota bacterium
CTTTTAAGTACGTCAAGGCGTCCGCGAACTGCGGATGGAGCAATGACTCGCCTTCATAAGATAGGGTGATCGCTGTTGAGGGCGCGAATTCCTTTAATTCGTCAACGACCAACCGGAAAAGGCGAAGGTCCATGAAAGACGTGGCGCGCTTTCCTCCAAAAGCCCCCCAATTTGTTCTATCGCAAAACGNNGTGTGCATGCCGAGGAGAGTTCCAGTGCCACAGTCGCGGGAAACCAATCCATCAGGTGGCTCCTCGGCACTGCATCACGCTAGGTCCCTCGATGCATTGTAGAACTCGGTCGAAACCACTCGTCTCAAGACCCGGCAGGACACGAAAGGCATCCCGAATCGCTTCGGCCAAGGGCTTGTTTTTCGCCTCATCCAGCAGTTCCGGATAGCGCATGAAATCGTACCCTGGGTGATCGCCATCGAGCGGACACAGGTCGACGCTGTCGACACCGAGTTCGGCCGCGCGAAACAAGATCGATGGAAGTTCATCTAGGTTCAATGACGTCGGGACGACGTTGAGTGCAACGTACCAGAGAGGCGACCTCGAACGTGAATTGACTACCTGTTTGTACCTGACGGCTAATCGGATCGCGTCGACAACATTTTTCAGGTCACCTCCTGTGCGCAACTGAAGGAATGTTGCTGGATTAAAACTGTCGATGGAGACATGCAGATTCACGAAATGAAATGCTGTCAGGCGGTCCAGGATCGAGTCATCCAGCAGTGAACCGTTCGTCGTGATGCTCAACGAGCCAGGTGCCTTTTCCGGCCGCGCGAGGTAATCAAGAAAAATCGGATGCAGAAGAGGTTCCCCTCCTGAGACATGGAGGTGAACGGCTGTCTCAGCATACTGCTCGAAGAGTTCAATTACTTCGGCTTCGGCAAGCGCGTCGCCCTGGTTTAGGCTGCAAAGGGGGCAGCGGAAATTGCATCGGTACCAAAGATCAACCGAAAGGCAAGCGGGATTGGAAGCAAGAGCGATCTTACTGGATTCAAACTCGCCTCGGTTCATCCCGAGGTTCAACCGTTGTCTGTCAGTTACGGCAAAGGGGATGAGGCTGTCGTAGAGAACGGTTTTTGCGCTCACCTCGCGGCAGGATCTGCAAATACTCCGATCCGTTCCTTGAGCGAGTGCTTGAGCGCGAAGATCGACCATTTCGGGGGCATTCCAGGTTTCACTTAAAGAAGTGCCCCGCCTCTCGCCCAAAACCGTTTCGTACAGGCCGCATTCTGGACCTGCGATCTTGGGTTGAAGGAAAAATGTCGCCCATGGCCGCGCACAACATACCACCACGCACGCCTCGAACCTCTTTTTGAAGCATCGACGGCCAATCCTGAGTGGGTTTAACCGCTCAAGAAGGTATCAGGTCAATGAGTGGTCGAACTGTGTTTTGAAGAAGACGAATGCGAGGAATGGGCAGCCCCAAATTCCTTCACGGTCTTCTCGTTCGCCTTCACCTTCTCAGCGATTTTCTTGAGGATTTCGTCCTTGCTCTTTTCGAGATCGGCTAGGTTCGGGGTCTGCTTCTTCTCCATCGTAGTGTTCTCCTTCTGTTAAGATAGTGGAGCACTCCGTTTTTACGACTGGATGAAATGTGCTGTCAAGGACTAATTCGTGAGCGCACCAAAATTATCCAGAGCGCTGATCCCCTGCTCTCGGTGCGAGTTTGTCGGAGCAGAACGGTACTTGACCTGGACAGAGCCATCGGCCCGCAGGAGTATCTCGACGTCATTCGTTCCTCGACGATGCGCCGAACCCGGCACCTGCCCATAGCTCCATTCCGCCCCGCCCTCGTCATCGCCAAGGTCGGTGCGAAAGATGTGGTCGAGCTTCACGCCATGCGCGAGATACCTTTCGGCGACGGTCGCGCGGGGATGCTGGAACTTGTGGCCTGCCGAAAAAACAACATAGGACGGGGCCACGGCCGCAAGGAAACAGTTCGAACTCGCGCCGTCGCTCCCATGATGCGGCGCAATAAGTACGTCGGACTTCAACGGGAACTTGTCCGCTCTGGCGACCATCCGGGCTTCGGCGGCACGACAAGCGTTCGACTCGTCTCCGATGTGTCGACCGACCGTATCCCCTGTAAAGAGGACCGATTTATCCTTGTAGGTCAGTCGCACGACTATGCTTCCCGCATTGTGGCGTTCGCTCTCGTCGACCAGTACCCAAGTCGTCGGGGGCGTTCCATAGCCGATCAGCACCGTCGCTTTTGCGGACCCCAATTTGTATTCGGTTCCAGGGGGGATTTCCGTATCGGTGAGCGGAACATCCTGCATTCCTTGGGTGAGCGCTTCGACTCTGAGGGCCGCCTCAGCCTGTTTCCAAACCTTGGTCTCGCGTTCGATGCCGGGTCGTAGGGCCGTTCGGATCGGGTGCTCCCGGGCAATTGCTGGAACAGCGGCCACGTGGTCTCCATCGGTATGGCTGATGACCAACAGGTCGATGGGCGCACGATCGGTGATTAATTCGCGGATGGCCTCGGCACAGGTCGCCCCTCCATCCTCATAAGTACCCGCATCGTAGATCATAAAGTGGTTGCCTGGAATGCGGGTGATTGTGCAAAGTCCTGCTCCCACGTCAACGACACGAATGTAGACTGGTTCTTCGGGTGCATCCTGGTGTGCCGCCCATGACGGCGAGTAGCAGACGATTGCCAACAACAGCAGCGCAAGACGCAGGTAACGAGTGTAGGGTCGCATTGCCCACCCGCTTTTGAGATGGGCATACTCTACCCGCAATAGCTTCGTTTCGGCAACCGAGTTCTTGCCCAGACCTCAACCGCAGATCCGCACATCGGTGCGTTCACTGGCCGTCGAACCACGGAGACATAATCGCGCCCTGGCATTGAAAACGAAGGAATGGCAGTCTACGCTGAACGTGCTGTGGATATTTAGTCGTTTAATTTCAATGGGTTAGATGCGTAGTGCTTCAGCCAAAAATCACCGGCATTTCGATACGGGTAACGTTTCCTCCACCACTCTTTCTTTTTGAACTCGTTCTCTCTATATTTGGGTCAAATGCGAGGGGCTTTTGCAGGAGCACACACAAGCGCGTGAAGTAAAAGGTTTTTCCAAAGGTTGGACGAGTCTCGGCTCGCCCGATCTTATGGACGCGGTTGCGCCCCTAAGCGCC
>PMYF01000167.1:0-1050 GCA_003171295.1 Acidobacteriota bacterium
GGCGTAGTGTGCCTTAATCCCCCCTGCCCTCGAGCGTTGTCTCAGCAAGCGTGGCGCGGCCGCGCTTTTGCTGTAACAGACAGCCACCGTATCGCCGCAAGTGGAAGTCCCCTGTGCAGGGCGTGCCCTGTTGCAGAAAAGATCAGCACCATAGCTGGAGCGATGAGTGAACGTGATGCAAGCTTATTTGCCGTCCCGGGAGGCTTTCTTCCTCTTCTCGGCCCATCGCTTCTTCATCATATCCGACATACGTTTTCTGCCCTCCGGCGTGAGGCGGTTGCGCTTCTTGCGTGGCGGGGCAGGAACATTGGCAGCGGGGGATGTCTTCCGGCGAGTACGAGGTAAGTCTGTTCCTTCTAGAGCTACGATTGCTGTGTTCAGCCGGTCGCGTTCGCGTTTCAGCTCTTTCACGATAGCCTGGATATCCAAAGGTTCCTCCTTAGTTAATTCATTTCATGCCTGAACACAGGTCAGAGTAGCATGACCTCGGATAACTGTCGAGAACAGCGCATCTCACCTTTGGCGAGATTGCTGCGCTTGTTTACCCTTTGGATTCGTTGCCAGCCGCGTTCTAGTCAGCTTTTGCCAAAGCGGGACATTGACGCGGAGCGTCTTGTCATCCACCTTGGCCACCGTGATGAGCACAGTGCGGCCGGCAAGAAGCGGCATGAGTTCAACGAACACATAACCTCCTTTTCGTGGCATAGGCGCTGACTTTCACTAGCGCCACGTGTATTGTTAGTTGGGAAGAAGATTGGGTAGTGGGTCAGTTTGCAAGAAGCGGCGCTTCGTCCATATGGCTGTTTGCAAGAGCTAAAGGGGCTACGGAAGGTAGTTTCGAGTTCGCGACCACCCCTCCAGCATCGTACGGCCCTTCCGCCCGCCTGTAGTCCTTATATAGAAACATAGCGGGCATCGTTATTCCTCCGGAAGTTTGTCTTCGAGTTCACTGGCCAGCTTGGATACGTCCGTTGTTTTACTAAATGACTGAACCTCTTGCTTGGAGGAGTCCACGTTCACGCCCATGTGTTGGCAGAGTTTCTGCAACAT
>PMYF01000167.1:1094-4468 GCA_003171295.1 Acidobacteriota bacterium
AACACGCTTTCGGAAGAGACGACAAGGGCTAGGACGCCAAAAGGAAATGGATCAAATGCTTTGAGTCCTGGGATCACATGGAGATTTACCAAGCTCCAGCCGAAGATAAGAAGCAAATGAGCCAATAGGAATCCCAAATTGCCGACAAGTTTTGTAATTACGTCGCTAACTCGCTCAGTGGGAGTCCGGCGATCATGGGCCTCATGCTCCAGCTTGGCGATTGCATCAATGTTGTACTGCGTAGGATTGGCAGCAGCTCGGCGTGGCAATGGATTTTCCATGGGTTAGCTCCTAGAAACCGTCCTTGAAGATACTGCGTCATCGAGAGAACTGTGGACATCTCCACTTTCCCACGAAATGTGACAAATGTCTTGCAAACGCGTCAATCCGGGGAAGGCGGTCGATCGGTCTCGGTCAGACCACTTCCATCGGGCGACGCGCGAACAGTGGACTGTCGGCCAACCAGAGATGTGGCCATTGCTTATACATTGGCGATTGTGCCTGGATTACGGCGTACTCGGAAGTGATCCGCTTGGCTGCAAACGCCCATTCAGGGAACTGACCGAGTACCGAAGATTGAGTTGATCAGGACGGGCAGGCCCCGGTGCTGATGAACGCGACTCTGATGAACGCGAAGGGTGGCAATGATTGAGGAATTGATACATAATGTGCGGCTGACCGACCCCAATATTGGAGGGAATCATGGCGTACTTTGGTGTCTACCTTGGTGTGGTGGCCGACAATAATGACCCGCAGCAGTCCGGACGAGTTCAGATCAGGTTACCCTGGCTTGGTTCAACGGCTTGGGCGGCGGTTGCCTCTCCTGCCGGTTCTACAACTACTGGCAAAATTCAAACCGGCTCCACAGTGGTCGTCGCATTCGAGCGGGGAGATCCGTCACGACCGATAGTGCTCGGTCGTGTCCAGGGTAACCCCTAATATGGGACACGTGTGTAATCGAAGGATTGCTGGCAGGAAAGTACGTCCGCGGACACTTCAGTCAAGCCGGGATAGATTTACAGTGAGGAATTCAGGCCAGTCCCCCCATGGTAGGGCCTACTTCCATGATGTGGCTGCTACCGGACAAGTGGACCTGGCAGTGAAGGATATGCTGACGCGATTAACCCGCCATGGCCTTGCGGCCAGGCTCGGATGCGATAGCTGTAACTGGATGCTGGTGGGGCTGTGCATCATGTTCTCCGCTTCCACAATTCCTGGTGTGACCATGCCTTACACCCCATCCGTGGGCAACGAACTCTCTACCGCACCGGCATCCAGACTCCTGTAGTTCCGTTCGGCAAGGTTGTCTGTCCGCGCCAACGCACACATCACCCTTTACCGCTCCCGCCGGACGCCGGTGACGCGGACGCGCCGGGGTCCGGAGTCGTCAAGCGGTCGGGGTCAACTCCTCTGCCCGTGGGTAACGGGCCTTCCTGCCGTTATGGTCTACGAAACCTTCTTCACGATTTCAGAGAATTCACTTTCTGTGAACGCTCTCATCGTGGTGGTTTTGGCGTTGCCCTTCGAAGCGATGGAGAGGACGGTGGCGGCAGCCACCTCGTCGCTCGGACCTTCCGTCACAGCGACGATGTCGTAATCGCCCATTGTGACGTAGAGGCCAAGGGTCTTCCCTCCCATGGCTTCGGTGAGCTTCTTTGCGGCTTGGAACCGCGCAGGCGCATTCTTGACATCCTTGACGCCGTGCTCGGTCCACTTAAAGAGAGTCACATAGGTTGGCATCGGGCACCTTCCTATACGCTGCGGTCTGGGGGATTCAGCCGGGATTTCCACTCTGGTCCCCAGCCTGAGGCAAGTGTACACCTATTAGAGCGTCGCGTGCATCGGGTTCGTGCTTACGTGCTTTCTTTGAACGTGGTCTGCCCCTCGCACGGCAGCCTTTCTTCGATAATGCGTCGCATTCCTCGTTCTGTTCACGCGGAATCCAGCAGAAATTGACCTCCCATCCAAGACCACGCAGGTATGCCAGCAACTCCTTGGTCTCTATGGCAGTCGAGAGGTACAGTCCTTTGCGGATACGCCACTTGCCATTGAGTTGATTGATGACCAGGTTGGAATCTCCATGGATGGTGACTCGTCCTGGCGGACGAGGAGCGAGGTACTTCAATACATGGAGAACACCGGCGTATTCCGCCACGTTGTTGGACATGGCACGGCCCTTGCCCACGTAGCCGTGTTCCCTGTGGAGAACAGTACCGTTGCCATCTCTGACCACCACCCCGAACGTAGCGGTTCCTCCGGGATTAACAGGTCCGCAAGCTCCATCGAACCAAGCAAGATAATCATTCATGATTCACCTGGTGTTTTGTCGTAACGCGAGGCATTTCGCTCCGAAATGTCGAGTGCGGAGGAAGGCAGAGTCACGGACCTTAGCGCACAGGGGTCGATTGTTACGGAGACGGCTTCGTGCACTTGAGTTCAGCACCGGTACAGCGCCGCCACCGGTCGCATGAAGCGCCGGCTGGCGGCATATCGCTTCGGAGCAGGATCAAGGAACTACCGGCATTCAACTCCCTGCTCGCTGAATACTCGGAGTTACCACTCGCACCACAAGGGTTACGAGTCAGCTCGGAGTAGGAAACGCACAGAGCTCGAGTGAGTGTTTCCTTCAGTAGTAATCCCCCGAGACAGTGGACTACCGCCTACTCGCACTCATCGACGTGCAGCAGCCCATCATGAGGTATCCGCCGTCACCGTCGCCACCATTGCCATCACGCCTTGCCATTTCCGTAGCAGGTATCCCGGTAATTCACCGATTGGGGACCTTCTTCAACGTACAACTCGGGTGCCGCTCTTTAAGCTGGCTGTGCTTCTCTAGGCCCTTGGGTCTATCTCAACCTGGTATGGACTCCATACCCTTTCCCGAGAGGTGATGCGAAGCTGACGTGTGTGATGGACTCTACCTTGCCTTGGAAGGCTAGCCACAGGGCGGCTATCTAATCGGTAATCCCCATGGTTGGCTACGTCGCCTTTGGTGAACCCACCATCCCCGTTGGAAGCCTGTTCATTCAGGCACTTGGAGGCCGTTGCTCGCGTCACGTAACTGGCGGAGAGTTGTTTCTTGGTCAGCTTCATAATTACTGCCTAATCCGTGCCATCGGAGCTTTTGAGCCAGAGGCAATGGCTCCGACGATACATCGATGGAGCTGGTGAGCCTGTTACGGCAATGAGCCCCTTCAATAACCACTTTCACATACATTATATCATGCACACTATGCCAATCTTGCAATCACCAGCCTTGGACCGTGGTGCTGCTGAACTTGCCGGTCCTTGGCTTGCAAGCGTGTACTGTCAGCATTCCGTAGATGGCTGTTCCTCTTGGATTGACAGGACCACAAGCTCCATCGAACCAGGCA
>PMYF01000090.1 GCA_003171295.1 Acidobacteriota bacterium
TAGTTTCTCTCCGGCGCGCACATGTGACGCAGTTCCACCGGAGAGTGTTGAGATACGCTGCAAAGCGGTTCGGCGGGTCAAATCCGCGGGAGGCGATTGCCGCCCAGTCCTCGCCGCTTACAATGTGCCCGTCGATCTCCCGATCCCACAGGACTTCAAGCTGTTGCCCCTGCGCATCATCATCGACACAGGATAGTGCGGCGAGTGTCGAGTCCCCCGGATTCACCGGAGGAATAACCTGCTCAACCAGGTAGAGCCTTTGGCGAACACGCACGATTTGTCCGGGTTCGGGGATTGAACTGTGTACTTCCATCTTCGGGCTCGAATCATCCTGCTTGGGCGCATAATATACCACTGATACATAATCCCTGACCTACCTCTTCCAGAATCGACGGGAAGGCGAAAGTGCACTATGCTTGAACAGGCAGGCGTAATAGGGGTGAGGGCTTGCCTCAAAACGTGCCCTGAGGCTTCCATGCTGCCGGGTAGGTCCTCAGTGTGAGCAACGAGGCTACATTTTTCCAGGAGAATGAGAAGGCGTGATCAACAAACAAAACAGCGTAGGAGTATGCGCCCTTAGAGAAACCAGTAAACTCTAAGCAGCAACCGCCCGCTGGCATGTTGCCCGTGCGACGCCGGTTTGAGCCGAAACGGCAGACCATGAAAGACCCTGTGCCCTAAGTTGGCGAATCTCGGCGGCGTTGACCGCGACCTTTGGCCGACCGAGAATTTTCCCATCGCGGCGCGCGCGTTCAAGACCAGCTTTCGTACGCTCGGAGATTCGAATTCGCTCCTGCTTGGCAAGCGTCGCCATAATCGAAATAACTGCATCCCGGAAGATGCCGCAGGAGTCAAACCACTGCTCCGTGAAACTCCGGTAGTGGACACCATAGCCCGTAAGTCGGTTCAAGTGTGTGAGCGTCTCGAATACTCCCTCGCGGGACAGCCGGTCTAGCGACCAGAAAAGCAGGACATCGAATTGTCGCCGACTGGCGGCCTGGAACATGGCCTGGAATTGTTCGCGCGCATCAGTTGACCCGCTCTCGTGGTCCACAAAGTCCTGGACAACGTCCCAGCCTTGCCGCACCGCAAATTCACGAAGCTGGTGCAATTGGTTTTGGGTGTCCTGGCCTCGTTCGCGAGTGCTGACCCGGGCGTAAATTGCAGTGCGCGTGTTCATCGCTGTGACCTCCGTTTAGTTGTTGCCGTCACCGTGTGCTCAGCCAGGTATGACATGGCAAGTTCCAAAACCTTGTCGATTCCGCGTTTGCCGTGCTCCCAGTAATAGACGGCGACCCTGGAAACGCCTAGGTGCTGGGCCAATTCGACCTGCGACATCTCCATTTTCTTTCGTAACTGTTTGAACTGGCTGGCATTCATGTTCGGTTCCTAGAATAACAACGTTAGCCTGTAACGATGTTAGCATAAGGAAAAGAGCTTGTCAAGTACAAATTTGGCTTTGTCTTGAATGGTTTGTGATTTTTGCTACGCGGGTGGGTGTGGTGCGACAGACAGCATGTGGGGGATTACACGGCGCCTGGAGCCTTGAGCTGAGAGAAAGGACACAGAATCGAATTCTCGGACGGGGTATTTCCGCCACGCTGACGAGCACCGGGGAGGCCGCTCAAAAACGTCACGTCAGCAAGTGCTGCAAGTCTGTGATTACACGAGGGCGAATTCCGTGAAAGTTACCGCCCAATATCGAACGGTTTTGGGCTGATTAAGGTCATCCCACCTGGTTACTCAGGATCGGGGAATTAATGGGTATCCTCGAAGACTCTCCTAAGTTCTCTTTCGGACACTATGACCGTTTCATGTACCACGGATTCTTACCAGCTGTCCCGCCAGCGCTTTGCGCGAGCCTTCTGCATCCGCCGCTCATACGGGACGAGAGGAATCGCTTGGAGTTCTTCGGGCAGATGAATTAATCCCAAATGGTGGACTGCAAGCCGAGCTTGGGACGCCAGTGGAATTTGACGAAGGTTGATTCGCCCGCGTCGTTAATCAGCCGGAAACTATGCACACCAAAGCCTTCGATCATGCGCAGCGAACGCGGTAATGTGCGATCGGACATGATCCACATGACCATATGCATCGATTCAGGCGTGAGCGAAATGAAATCCCAGAACGTATCGTGCGCGGTCGCCGATTGGGGAAAGCCTCGGTCGGGTTCCATTTTTACGGCATGGATGAGGTCAGGGAATTTGATGGCATCCTGGATGAAGAAAACCGGGATGTTGTTGCCGACCAAATCCCAGTTGCCTTCCTTGGTATAAAATTCGACGGCAAACCCGCGAACGTCACACGGTGTGTCGACCGAACCCGCACCGCCGGCGACAGTCGATATGCGAGTAAATACGGGTGTCTTCTCACCGATCTCGGTGAGTATCCTGGCGTTGGTGTATTGCTTCAACGAGACAGTCAGCTCGAAGTACCCATGCGCACCGGTCGCACGCGCGTGTACGATACGTTCGGGAATACGCTCGTGATCGAAATGGGTGATTTTTTCGCGCAGGATGAAATCCTCCAGCAGCGTAGGACCGCGCGGATTCGACCTGAGCGAGTTTTGATTGTCGGAGATCGCGAGGCCCTGGTTGGTAGTGAGCGCGGGGTGCTCTCCAGCAGCGATCTGGTGCAATTCGCCGCCAGCAGCCGGTTGTGAGTCTCC